>VEOV01000053.1 GCA_012026855.1 Geobacter sp. | reverse complement strand
CCTGGACAACATTTCTTTCATGATCTGTCTGGTTTCTGCGATGTACAGGGGGGGCAAACTGCCTCTCGTTGAGGATGTCAGTTATAACCAGTGACTTTGCCGGCTTGCCGGATAACATCTCTGTGCTCCGCTGGGCGCAGCGCTTAGCACAGCCGTCCACCGTAATGGTCGGAAACTTGGCGGTAAACCGGCGCTCTTCCTCACCCCCAGCGATGAAGAGGGGGAGGCAGATGGTGACGGTAGAATCTGGCCTGAGCTCATCCAGGAGCTTTCGGCAAGCCAGGCGCGACACCGTCCCTTGCGGAAGCTCCTCCCCGCTGCACGACACGATGCCGACTTTGATCGGTGCGATATCCATCATTGCACCCCCTTGGCGGCCAGACGGTCCACTATTTCAGCTAATTCATCAGCTGCGACAGCCGCCAGCATCTGGCCTGTTTCGTCAAGTTCGGCAACGCCGCCGGGCTTCAGGTCCCGGTGGGCGGCGTAAAAGCTGCTGGCCTGGACAGAGCGGGCCACCTCGACATCGTGTGATTCGACGCTCTTGTGGGCACAGTTCATCGGGCAGCCGTCGATCGCTATTACCGGGTTCTTTGTCACAAGCTGTTTCGCCTCATCGTCACCAGCCACAACGAGCGGCAGACAAGTCAGTCTGACCGTGTCGGGGCGTACCCGTTCAGCAAGTTCGTAGGCGATTTCTCGGGCCAATGCGCCATATACCTTGCCGATCCCGCTGCAGGGTATTACGACTACTTTTCCGGTCGGAGTTTTCATCTTATTTCCCTTCCTTCTCAATCTTTTCTTTCATCAGCGCCATGTAACTCTCCGCTGTGAGGAGAGTAGCCTTGTCAGCCTCCCAGTCGCTCAACTGGACACGGTAGATCCATCCGGTATCGAATGGGTCCTGATTGATCAGAAAGGGGCTGGTCACCGTAAGTGGATTTACTGCTACGATCTTGCCGGAAACGGGAGCTATGACTCCAAAGACTGTCTTCATGGATTCGATGGTGCCAGCTTCATCTCCCTGCTTGACAGCTGTATTCAACGCAGCTGTATCGATGAAGGCCACATCGCCGCTGACCTTCTGCAGGTAATCGGTGATCCCGACGACCGCTTGGTCGCCCTGGATGTCAACCCAATAATCGTCAGTGCTGTAGTACAGACCGATCTTAACTTTGAAGATGAATTTGTCATGCGTTGTTTCCAGAAATTCACTCATCTGTTCACTCCTCCCTGTTCAGAGTATCACTTTGACATGGATGTTCAGGCAAACACCCGCCGCTGGAACCAGAACGCCACATTCACCAGGCCGATCATGACAGGCACTTCCACCAGCGGACCGATGACCGCTGCAAAGGCTGCGCCGGAGTTCAGGCCGAACACTGCCACCGCCACGGCGATCGCCAGTTCGAAATTGTTGCTGGCAGCGGTGAAGGCGAGGGTGGTGGTCTTACCGTAGTCAGCACCCATACTCTTACCCATCCAGAAGGAGACCAGGAACATGATGATAAAGTAAATCAGCATCGGGATGGCGATCCGCACCACGTCCAGCGGCAACTGCACGATCAACTGCCCTTTGAGACTGAACATCACCACGATGGTGAAGAGGAGGGCAATCAGGGTGAGCGGGCCGATTTTCGGCACTAACTCCTTGTGGTACCGCTCCTTCCCCATGACTTTGACGCCAATCAGCCTGGTCACGACTCCGGCGATGCAGGGTATGCCCAGGTAGATGAAGACGCTCTGCGCGATCTGGCCGATGCTCACGTCCACCACGACCCCCTTCAGGCCCACCAGCGGCGGCAGCACGGTGATGAAGAACCAGGCATAGACGCTGTAGAACAGCACCTGAAAGATGCTGTTGAAAGCCACCAGACCGGCGGCATACTCGGTGTTTCCCTTGGCCAGCTCATTCCAGACAATCACCATGGCGATGCAGCGCGCCAGTCCGATCATGATCAGCCCCACCATGTACTCCGGTTTGTCCGGCAGGAAGACAATCGCCAGCACGAACATTAGCAGCGGGCCGATGAGCCAGTTCTGCACCAAGGAGAGGCCGAGGACTTTCTTGTTCTGGAAGACCTCCGGCATCTCCTCGTAACGAACCTTGGCGAAGGGGGGGTACATCATCAGGATCAGGCCGGCGGCGATGGGGAGGTTGGTGGTGCCTACCTGGAAGCTGTTGATGAAGGCTTCCACTCCGGGGACGAAATAGCCCAGGCCTACCCCGAGGGCCATGGCCGCGAGGATCCAGGCGGTAAGCCAGCGGTCGAGGAAGGATAGCTTGCGGGAGAGATGTTCACTCATGGTTTGCTCCTGTCAGATAAACTGTCAACTTTTCTTTGATCTCATCCCGGACACGCCGGAACTCAGGCAGCAGCTCTTCAGGTGAGCCGGGCAAGCGCGACGGATCGTCGAAGCCGATGTGGCTTCGCTGCACGCCGCCGAAGAAGAGCGGGCACTGCTCATTTGCGGAGCCGCAGAGGGTGATGACGTGGTCGAAGGACTGGCCGGAGAAAGCATCGAGGGTTTTGGAGTAGAGGGGGGAGGTGTCGATTCCCAGCTCTTCCAGTACCAGGGCTGCCAGCGGATTTACCCTGGTTGCCTCGGTGCCTGCTGAAAAGGCGTGGAAACGGTCCCCAAGATAGTGGTTGATAAGACCTTCGGCCATCTGGGAACGGCAGGAGTTGTGGGTGCAGAGGAACAGGATGCGCTTTTTCATGCAGTGATTATATCCGCCTTAGCGGATATAGCAAGCAGCAATTTGTTACTGCTCCACGGGCCAACGAAGATTCACCGCCGGGCAAGCAGATATGCGCTGCTGATCAGCTCGCGATGATTGCAGTGGCTGCGCATCAGCCAGGAGATGCTCCCGTCACGGCTCACCTGCCAAGGAGGGGTAATGACCCGGTTGCGCCCCTGCAGGAGCTGGCGGACGTTGTCAATGCCTCTGCCGGCGTACTCTCCGCTGATGGTGCCGCCCAGCCAGCGTTCCTCCGGAGCGGCAGCCGCTGACCAGGAAAACGGATCGGCAAAGAGGAAGGTCGCGTTGTTTTTCCGGAGCAGACGATTCATTTCATAGAGGTGGGCCAGGGGATAGTTAACCCGGTCCAGCAGGTTCAGGGATGACCCCTGCTGGAAGGTGCTGCTGGCAAAAGGGACCGCCAGGGCATCGGCCTGGATGAAATCAACATTGTCACAGCGCCAGTCAACCGGGAGTGTCAGTTGAAACAGCTCCCGCAGAGTCCCTTCCAGGGGGAGGGAAAAGGTACAGCGTTTCTCCCGCGCCAGCCGCCGGGCAGCCCGGATGAAGTTTACCGAAAGATCGAAGCCCACAGCCCAGTCACTGCGTAACGCCATCTCGAAGGTGAGCCGGCCGACAGCGCAGCCGGCGTCGCAGGAACAGTCTCCCCTCTCCAGCAGCAGACCGGCCCAGGCCCTGTTGGCCACAGCCACATCCTGATCCCCGAGCAGATCGGCATAATGGCTCCAGAGATAGCGGTTGACCATTTCACTGTCATCGTAACGCAGCTGCCCTCCACTGGCAGAACTGCCCGAGTCGGGCAGCAGACAGGCAATACCGTCATCTATGGGAAAGCGTCTCCGGCAGTTGTGGCAGACCAGTTCACCGCTGATGATATCGTCGCCATCGCACCGTTGCTTCGACAGGTCCAGCGGGAGTTCTTTCGGCAGTCAGGCAGGGCAGATCAGAAGGGGTAGGAGAAAGGTTTTCATTTAATCAGACGATGTGCAACCGCTCAGACACAGCCGTCGCACTTGGTTTTCAGAAAGGCGGCCAGTGCCTGGCGGTCTGTGAGCGCCTCTGGCAGCGCTGTTGCGTGCACGGCAAGAATCTGCAGCATCTCCCGGCAGATCGCACAGCTCTCACTGCTCAGGGTGTAGTGCATCCAGACCCCTTCCCGGCGGATATCCACCCAGCAGCTCTTTTTAAGATAGGCCAGGTGGCGCGACACCGTAGATTGGGGCAGCTTCAGCACGGCCATCAGGTCGCAGACGCACAGCTCACCCTCGGCCTGGAGCAGCAGGATGATGCGCAACCGGATCGGGTCGGCAAGGGCTTTGATGGTTTTGGCCAGATGATTCATGGGGCAGTTATAAAACAGTTGCCATCCCCGGTCAAGAATTCAGACTGAAACCGGGTGTCCCGACAACTGCATATGCCTTGTCACAAACCAGGTACTGATGCCTCGACGCCGGACAGCGTCTGGGCATCCTTGTAGAGCACCAGGTGAACCCTGTCACCGGCACGGCTGACGGTGAACTGCAGGTGGTGTTCAAAGGCCAGCATGGCCAGCGGCGGCAGCTGTCCCGGATCACGCAGCCGGATGAGCACCCGGTTGCCCCTGGCAATGGCATCAAGGAACCCCTGCGATACGCTGAACTCCACCGTGCTCGCCTCTTCCGTCAGATCGATCAGATTCCCCTCTTCACTGTCGAAAAAGCCGTTGCCAAGATCAATGCGCCGCCCTTTGGCCACATCGGCCAGCTGCGGCTCCTGTTCCGGCGCCGCGGCGATAATCATGCCGGCCGCTACCGTGGCGTTGGTGATACGGTCGATAACTATGATGCTGCCGGTATGGCGGTTCTGCCGATATG
>VEOV01000075.1 GCA_012026855.1 Geobacter sp. | reverse complement strand
TGGCCGGGCTGGCCGGTGCCGCCGCCATCGGCATCGCCGCGCCGCTCTGCGGCAGAACAGCCGGCCTGATCTCCGCCCCCTGCGCTCCGGCGGCAGCCGTGCTGGCCGCGCTGATCGGCGGGCTGCTGGCCGGCACCGCGGGCGCCAGGCTGGAACCGGCAGCCATCCTCCCCCTGATCGCCCTCACCATCCTGCTGGCAGCAGCTCTGCAGATTCTTTACGGCGTCATCGGCGGCGGCCGGCTGATAAAATTCATCCCCTATCCGGTGGTCAGCGGCTACCTCTCGGCAGTTGCCGTGATTATCGCCCTGGGGCAGCTGCCCAAGCTGTTCGGCATTCCCAAGGGAACCAGCCTGATGCAGGGGCTGCTCTCCCCGACAGACTGGCGCTGGCAGGGGCTGGTGGTCGGCATCGTCACCATGGCAGTCATGGCAGTGGCGCCCCGCTTCACCAAACAGGTGCCGGCCGCCATTCTCGGCCTGCTCTCCGGGGTGGCAACCTATTTCCTGCTGGGAACACTCTCCCCCGGGCTGCTGAGTCTGGCGCGCAACCCGCTGGTGATCGGCCCGATCCAGGCTTCCGGCTCATTCCTGGAGGTCATCACCAGCAGGGCGACCTCCCTCACCCAGCTGGAACTACCCAGCCTGAAACTGATTCTCATCCCCTCCCTGACCCTGTCGGTGCTGCTCTCCATCGACACCCTCAAGACCTGTGTCGGCCTCGATGCCCTCACCCGCAGCCGCCACCACTCCAACCGGGAACTGATCGGCCAGGGGATCGGCAATCTCTGCTCGTTCCTGCTCGGCGGCATGCCTGGCGCCGGCACCATGGGACCGACCCTGGTCAACCTGAACAGCGGCGGCCGTACCCCCCGCGCCGGGGTCATCGAAGGGGTCTTCGTCGTACTGGCGTTGCTGTTCCTCAGCCCGCTCATCGCCTGGGTCCCCATCGGCGCCCTGGCCGGTATCCTGCTGGTGATCGCCTGGCGGATGTTCGACCGCTCCATGTTCCACCTGCTGGGGTATCCGGCCGGCCGGCTGGACTTCGCGGTCATTGCCGCGGTCATCGTGGTTGCTCTGGCAGTGGACCTGATTGCCGCCTCTGGCGTGGGGATCGCCCTGGCCATGCTGCTGTTCATCCGCGAACAGGTCAAATCGCCGGTCATCCGCCGCAAACTCTACCTGAATCAGATGTCGTCCAAAACCAGGCGTGGCAGCAGTGAGCGGGAGATTCTGAACCGCTGCGGCGACCAGGGGGTGTTCTGCGAACTGCAGGGGAACCTCTTCTTCGGCACCACTGACCAGCTCTTCAGCCAACTGGAAGAGGATCTGGGCAGCAGGCAGTGGCTGCTGCTGGACATGCGTCATGTCAGGTCCATCGATTACACGGCCGTGCACCTCTTCGACCGGATGAATGCCCAGCTAACCGAGCGGGGGGGGAGGCTGCTGTTCAGCGGCATGCCGTCGGCCCTGCTGGACCAGCGGGACTTCGAGCGCTACCTGGCCCAGATGGGGGTTGTCCGCGAGGGTGACGGCGTCATGATTGCCGAAACCAGGGAGAGCGCCCTGGAATGGATCGAACAGCAGATCCTGGACAGGGCCGGTGCCGCCTCACGGGCTGACGAGCATCCGCTGGAGCTGGCCGAATTCGAACTGTTCCGGGACTTCGACGAGCGGATGCTTGCCCTTCTGGCCAGCTGTGTCAGCACCCTGTCCCTCCAGGAGAACGACCGGGTCTTTGCCAGCGGCGACCAGGGGGACCAGCTCTACCTGGTGCGCCGGGGAAGCCTGCGGGTCATGCTCCCGCTGGAGGGGGGCAAACGCCACCACCTGGCAACCGTCAGCCGGGGGGGCTTCCTGGGGGAACTGGCTTTCCTCGACCGCGGCGTCCGTTCGGCCGACGGGGAAGCCAAGGAGCCGACCGAGCTGTTTGTCCTCTCCCGCACCCTGTTCGACGAAGCCTGCCGCAGCGACGCCCTCCTCGGGGTCCAGGTGTTCAACCGCCTGGCCATTGCCATCGCCGAGCGCCTCCGCCAGACCGACCACGAACTGAGTATCCTGGAGGAGCGTTAGCCGCTCACCCCCCGTATATTCTGCCTTGACAGGTAATCGCCGCCACAGTATTGTGAAGGCACTTTTATGTTATGGAGCCAATGATGGCGCACCTTGAGGGGGAAGATTACAGCAGCCGCACTGCCGGGATGAACCGGTGGCGCGGCTTTTTGCGTTCAAGGGGGAGTCGATGCTCAAGAACATGAAGGCCCATTCGCACCTGAAGCCGGGGCAGCCCGGGACAAGGCGCCTGGTTGAGCGTTTCGGTGATGCCCTGATCTGCGTGCGTTATCGCTACGATGAAATCCGGGAAGTACGTATCAAGACCGCCGAGATCATTGTCGAAGAGCGTCCCGGCCGGGCAGCTCCTCGTCTCAGGGACACCGATCCTGTGCTGCTGCAGGTACCTTTCACCATGCCTCAGCTGCGGGAACGCCTGAAAGCGGTTGGTGCTCGCTGGTTACCGGGAGACAAGCTGTGGCGGGTGCGCTACGGCTTGATTCGCGGCGATCGTGAACTGGAAGAGCGGATTGTGAGAGAGTGAGACAGGGTCAATATTCCTTATATGAGCAACATTTCTTAAACGCTCATGTTACGTATATAAGGAATTTCACTATTACCAATATAAGCAATTTATTCCGTATATAAGTAGTATATTGCTTATATACGGAAACATACTAATAAGTAGTTAGAGAGAATAATGAAAAGATACTCCATTCATTTCATTTACCCTGTTGTCTTTGGTATTTTCCTGATAATTGGGGCAGACACATCCATTCATGAGTTCCTTGACCCAAAGTATCATGTCATAAGTCGGTGGTACATGCCGCGGGCGTTGATGTGGTACATATTTGCGTACGGCTGGTTCAAGTATTTCACTACGGTCTACAAAGTTGAAGTTGAAGAAGATGGCGTCTTACGGCTAAAAAGCATCATAAAAACACAATTCATTAAATTCAGTGATGTCATAGCAATAAATGAAGGACGCATATTTGTGAACATTGTTCACGCCAACGGCACAACATCCATAACAAAACTAATCGATGGAGTATCGAACATTAGCATAGTTATTAAAGGTGCATGCCAGCCGTACCTGAAAGCTGAAAAGCCACAGATATCCCCAACAAAAAGAATCCTGAAGATAATTATCATATTACTTCTGGCCGCATATGCTGTGTATGTCGAAGTAGAGCAAGTTCGACTTTACACACCATGATGAATTGAGCTCTACCCCGCGCCACGACCATGACCGGGCAAAATGCGCCCGGCAGGTCAGGCGCTGCCCCGTTGGGCGGAGAAATTAAAACCAAGACTATGAAGCTTTCCAAGAATATATTTACTAGCGTTTTATGGGTTCTGCTTTCAATGCATACTTCTGCATTTGCAGAAGACAATATCATACTGAAATATAACGATGTTGCACTGGTCCGTTTAGTGCCATCACTGGAAGGCTGCAATTTCAAAAGCCCATGCATTGAGTTAATCCAAAACGATACTATTTTAGATTATCCACCGCGAAGATTTGAACTATTTGGATACTTTGAGACAATCAGCGCACCAGTGAAAGACTCCAATCTAGTCTTAGCTAAAAGTACAGTAGAGGATAATTGGCTCATTTATGATCTAAAGCTACAAAGAATGGTAGTTAAAACATCTGACTTTTCTCTGGCAAGCAACAAGTGGCTATCATTGACAAAGACAATACCGATTTTTATCAACGCAACTGAAGCTGAAAGTCGTTTAGAGAAAAGCGGAAAAGGAAGTTTGTTAGATTCATATGAGACCTTACATTTTTTGTGGGTATTTTCACCATTTATATTAATTATTTGCTTACCAGTGATCTTATTTTTCATGCTCTTCGTTTACCTGATCACAAAAAAGAGGAAAGTTACGCCACAATAAGCCCAATCGGGTAGCCGGGGGTTTTTGGGCAAGGAAGAATGATGTCCCAACGAGACCAGTGGACCCGGTCGCGATAAACCTGCGCCGGGTCACCGGCCGAGCCGTTGAACAATAAGGAGAATGAGGAGTAAAAATGAAAATCATGAAGCACGTAATTTGGTTGATAGATGCCGCTAGGCGAGCCGCGACAGAGGATCTGATGCTGGACGAAAAACACGGCATCGACGCAAGCTGTGGGATTAATCCGTTTGAAGAAAATGTGATAAAAAGAGCCTTTGAAATCAACCTCCAAGAAGAACAAATTGAGGAATACCTAACCGAGCTAGATACAGATACACTGCTCAAGCTGGAAGCACTCATGTACTTCGGGAGAGATGGCGGTGTATTAGCAGAAGTAGAAAAATATTTTGCGGAACTGGATGAAGACAAGGAAGAAATTGTAAGAACAATTATTGAGAAGAGAGCAGCTTATCCGTCGTACTTCGAAAGAGCTATATCCAACTTGAAAAAAAGTGGGGTTAATGTCGAAAATATTTAGCTACTGCCGGGCTTCTCCCGGTCGTGACCATGGAACCCAAGAGACTGAAAGGGTGAACAATGAAATCTTGTGCAATATATTATCCGTACATCAACGTACCTCGAAATAGTTGGTTCTCCAAAATTCTGCTGTATTGGGATGAAGTTGGCGCTATTGTTCCATCAGAATACATTGAAGACCCGCAGCGGCTCGGACCATATATGCGCGAGTTGGTAAAAGAACAACTTGTCACACAACTTGTACCTGGGATGTATCTGTGGAATCTAAGAAATTTTGCTACAGCATTCATTCAACATATTGACAATAACTACAGGCCACATCCGTTCCTGTACCGGATTCCGTGGGTGAAAATTCACATGGAAAAACTTCAAGACGTGGGCGACATGCTTGTGGAAAAACAACTAGCTAGAAGAAATCCTCTTGATGGAGGAGCTTGGTACGAGGTCGAACCTCGAATCGCTAATATTTTTATGGCATATCTCGCAGCTGTCTTGGGTCAGACGGTTAGCCAAGATAGGTTCTATCCAATAACAGACAATGAAAGATTATTGAATCCATTCATTCCCCACTCTAAGTTCAATAAGGAGGCAAATTTTGTCAGGAAAGTCGTTTTGGAAGGCGTTTTGCCATCCCCAGCGCGCGCAGTAGAACCAGGTCAACTTGCTGACTTTAAGTCAAAGTATAGTAAAGAGTTGAAAGCATTTAGGAGAGAAGTAGAAGGACGTGTCGCTGAAATAGCGATTATAGAAGATGACGGCGCTCGTATCTTTAGGTTGAACCAGGCGAAATCGAGCATGCAGGAAATAGTAGAAGAGCTATCGTCTAGAATGACAGAAGAAAAGAAATGGCCTAAAGTTACCTTCAGCGATTTCTGTGCAATAGGTGGATCTGTTGCGAGCGGTTATAAAGCAATTTTGGATAACGATTTGAAATTTGGCTTAGTAGCTGCTGGCTTTGGGCTTGCTCCAGCCATATTCAATGCATTTAAGGATTCAGATATTCAATTGGAAGATAAACCTCTCGCATACGCCGCACTTGCTAGGCGAAGATTTGCTGACGCATAACAGCAAGGAAATGTTCAACTAGCGCCAAGACCGGCCTGAAGCCGGTCAGGCTTATGGCGTTGATAGCGAGGGAGCGGACGGCTTGGGCTTTCCTCAGTCTCATCCTGGCGCCAGACGCTTGGAGACATAACCCATCAAAAAGGAGAAAGCGAAAATGAGTGACGCGACTATAAAGTGGGGTTGGTATAGCATCGATCCTGTAGATTTCTGGGGGAAGCCTGTATTAGCTTCTCATACTTTCGCATCAATCGCAGGTTCCGATGGACCATGGTTTGACTGCTATGGTTCTCACACAGGTCCTAAAAGGAAGTATCCTGTGTCTAAAGGAAATGGCTCGAGGAGACTAGCAGTAACGATTTCCTGCTTTGACCCGGATGATTCGAGAGGAAATTCAGAATCTAATTTCGATCGAAAGAACGGTGGCAAGTTGGGGCTGGGCGATTGTTCAGGAATAATCTATGCTGTTTCAGGAGTGTGTCACCAGATGGCGAATCGTATCATAACTGAAAGCGGCCAGCTGGTGACGTCTGCTCCAGGCTACCTTATGGGAAGCTTCATCACTTATGGTGCATACGGATCGCCAATCGGCAGACCCGATTGGTTCTGGCCTATATATTTACCCGCCTGCAAGATGCTGGCTGACTCGTCGGGCATCACGCCAAAGCACACGGAATTTAGCCAGAGAGTAATAGACAGTGAGATGGAGTTCGGCGTGAAGCATGCCGACAAGTTGTATGAAAATCGGATGAGTTTGGTGGTCGAAAACCGTCTCGGAAAGGACTATTCTGCAGCTAAACTTGCAAAGCTGAGTAAGATTCACCTCAAGTTCATCGAGAGCAAATTGAAGGTCGATGATGATTATCTGTCGAATGTTATCAATTCGATCGAGCACACATATCGGGTTAACGACCTCAACAGGCAGTCGTTCATTTCGATGCATGATGTTCTTGGGGAGAAAGACTTTGAGGCTCTATTCGGTGCTCCTGCAATCGATCACCCTTTAATCAATCCAGAAATTGCCGCCCAGCTTTCAGGCCAATCGCTGAAACCGTAGGCGCGCCTGCCATAGGTATAAGGCCTGTGGGGGACGGAGTTGATTGATTGCTTTATGAGTCTTTGAATGTATTTGGGTCGCCCTTCACCTATTTTGAGGAATTCAGCACCAACAGGAGATGACCATGGCTGAGCTGCTGGAAACATTATCCAAGACTCAACCTGTCGAGACAAACCACGACCGATCTAGCCCAGCAAAATCACTTACATTACCCATTATGAAGCCGATCCTTTAATAGCGATGAGCGCTATTAAAGGATTCCTGCCTGCCAATCATCCCCAAATTTGACCCCCCTCATGTTTGTGATAAACTTCTAACTCAAGCAACAACCAGCTAATCGCCGCTCAGCGGCGCATGACAGGCGGTGGATCATGTTTGAATCAGCCGAGCTTGGCCACAAGATAGACAAGAAGCGCTTCAAGCTGGAGGTGCCGGAGCTGCGCGAGGTGTTGCTCAATGCCCAGCTGGAGCTGAGCGGTGCCAATTTCCCGGTAATCATCGTCATTGCCGGGGTTGACGGGGCCGGCAAGGGGGAAACGGGCAACCTCCTCAACGAGTGGATGGATGCCCGCTTTATCCAGACCAATGCCCAGGACAGCCCGTCTGACGAGGAGCTGGAGCGGCCCTACATGTGGCGCTACTGGCGCAAACTCCCGCCAAAGGGGAAGATCGGCATTTTTTTCGGCTCGTGGTACACCCTGCCCATTGTTGATCATACTCTGGGGCGGACCAAGAATGCCGAACTGGACCAGTCCATGGAGCGGATCACCCGTTTCGAGAAGATGCTGGCCGACGAGGGGGCGCTGATCCTGAAGTTCTGGTTCCATCTCTCCAAGGAACAGCAGCACAAAAGGCTGAAAAGCCTCAGCAAGGATCCGGAAACCAGCTGGCGGGTCAGCGATGTGGAGTGGGAAAACTTCAAGCTTTACGACAAATTTGCCAAGGTGTCGGAACATGCCATCCGGCAGACCAGTACCAATGAGGCCCCCTGGACCATTGTCGAAGGGGCCGATGCCAACTACCGCTCCCTTACCGTGGGCAAGACCATTCTGCAGGCAATCCGGCAGCGGCTGGACACCCCTGTAGAGCCCAAGACCGCGGTTGCCATCCCGCCGATCCTGCCGGCCATTGATAATGTGTTGCTCATCCACACCCTTGACATGACCCAGCAGCTGAGCAAGAAAAATTACGAAGAGGAGCTGGAGAAGTGGCAACGCCAGCTGGCGCTGTTGACCCGTCACAAGAATTTCAACAAGATCTCCGTGGTCGCGGTTTTCGAAGGGAATGACGCTGCCGGCAAGGGGGGGAGTATCCGCCGGATCACTTCGGCCCTGGACGCCCGGCAGTACCGGGTGGTTCCCATTGCCGCGCCGACCGAGGATGAACGGGCCCAGCCCTACCTGTGGCGCTTCTGGCGGCATCTGCCGCGCAAGGGGCGGCTGGCCATTTTCGACCGGTCATGGTACGGCCGGGTGCTGGTGGAGCGGATCGAGGGGTTCTGCCCGCGGGAGGACTGGATGCGGGCCTATGGTGAAATCAACGATTTCGAGGAACAGCTGGTGCGCAACAAGACGGTGATCGTCAAGTACTGGCTGGCAACCACCAAGGAGGAACAGCTGAGACGCTTCGAGGAGCGGGAAAAGACCGGCTTCAAGC
>VEOV01000246.1 GCA_012026855.1 Geobacter sp. | reverse complement strand
GTGCGCAGCGGCTGACCGATCGTGAGTGGTGCCGTCTGTACCACGCTCATGCCCGGTTTGAGTTGACCGGCATACTCCTGCCCGGCAGAGGCAACGGCACTCAACAAGAAAAACGCGCAGCAAATGCCGCCCAACAACGTCACATAACGTATCTGTCCGTGCATGTCATCTCCAATTCGACCAGGCGCTAGAGAGGGCGCCCGCGTCGGGGAAAAGGTTTTGTGCTGCTCGTGTCAAGTCCTTACCTTGAATCCGTGATTGCTGCCGCGCCGACGGAGCGACTGTGCAGAAACACCAGCCGCGGTAGGCGAAATGGATCGGCATCGGCCTGATTGTCTGAACCCAAAGGGTTAGTTTCAGGCCGATAGCGAAATGAGCCATACAGCGTTGGTGTGAGCGGCACGCGGAGCGAAGTGGTGTGGCAGCCGTCGATGAAATGGAGAATGCCGGTGGAATTGTAGGGGGCGCCGATTTTCGCCGGTGTGATGGCAAAGGTGGTGGTGGGGCAACCGATGGCGATGTCACAGATGAAGGAGAGGTCGCAGACACCCCCCTCGATCATGGCGATGACCGGTGCCGGGAAGAGCTGGATGGCTCGTAGCGCCTGCTCCAGCGGGTCGTTGTAGGAGAGCGGATCTCGGCCCGGGACCGGCAGTTCGTTGATGTGAAGGCCGGACGACCAGACCTTGACCCCGGTATTGGCGCGGATGATCACTGCCCGCGCTTTTTGCCGTTCGAACAGGTGGAACGCGGCGATTAATTCCATCAGCATGGTGTTGGAGCGGCTGTTACGCGGCTCCTCATGGTTAAAGGTTATGGTGCCGATATCTTCGTCAAAAGCGGTGAGTAACAGGGTCATGCTTTCTCCCTGGAAGAGTTGCGTGATGGTATCTATTTCGTACCATAAAAATAAGTAAATGCAAATTAAGCTTAACTATAAATAAATTTCCTTCCTGGCCGCCCACGCCATAGTCGAAATATCTACTATTGAAGCAATCAGATCCTTGATCCCCTTACTCGGTCGGGCAAGAAACAAATATCTCTCTTTCAGAATACTCAAAGCAAATCTGCCAGGTGGGATTTTCTTAACACGATATTAATAATATGTTATGTGTATCGCGAAATGTATGTGCAACCCCCGTGTCACTGAAATGGGGACATTCCACAGGAGGGAGAAAGCTGGATGCGAACTGTAAGAACATACCTGCCAATGGCAATTATAAGCTCCATTGCAATGATCAGCACTGCTTTTGCCGCCGAGGAAATAAAGGGTACTGCCAGCAACCAACCCGATCAATCCTACCATGTGGAAAAATTAGGTGGAAATGTCCTCAACATGGCAAGATACGTTGCAGTTACGCGTAGCAAGTCTCTTAACGGCTGCCGTTTCGCCCATGGATCGGACGCGCCAGGCGGCTTCGCTATGGAAATTGATGGTCAACTCGGTCCCGTATACGACAACCTCGGGGAAAACGGCACTGTTATCAGCGCCGATGGCAAACGTGTGGCTTATGCAGCGAAAAAGGGCTCAAGTTGGTTGATGATAGTTGACGGCAAGCCCGGCTCTGCATTCGACAAGATTGGCGCTCCTGTTTTCAGTGCCGATGGCATGCACTTGGCGTATAGTGCAATACAAGATAACAAGGCTTTCGTAGTGGTCGACGGCAAACCCGGCCCTGCATTCGACAAGATTGGCAAAGCCCCTGTTTTCAGTTCTGATGGCAGGCGTGTGTCATACAACGTTATAAAAAACAAGAAAGCGTTTACGGTGGTTGATGGTCAGCCCGGCCCTGAATTCGACGGGATTATTGAAGGTTCTTTGGTTTTCAGTCTCGATGGGAAGCGGTTTGCCTATGCAGCACAAAAGGGAGAAAAAAGTTTTGTGGTGGTTGATGGCCAACCTGGCACCGAATATGACGGGATTATGGTCGGTTCACCTGTGTTCAGCCCCGATGGCAAGCGGGTAGCCTATGCAGCTAAAAAAGGTTCAAGCTGGCTGGTGGTGGTCGATGGCCAACCAGGGCCGGAGTATGTCGGTATTGCAAGAGGATTCCCGTTATTTAGCGGTGATAGCAAGCATATAGCCTATACGGCGCAAAAAGGAGACAAGCAGTTTGTGGTGGTGGACGGGCAATCCGGACCGGAATACGACGGTATTGGGGAGGGGTTTCCTGTCTTCAGCGCCGATAGCAAGCATGTGGTGTACGTAGCGGCAGAGGCGAAAGGGAAGAAGCCGGTTGTTGTGCTTGATGGTCAACCCGTTTCAAAATATGAATCCAGTCGGGATCCTGTTTTCAGCGCCGATGGTAAGCGTATGGCTTATATGGCAAAAAAGGATGGCGATAAATGGGTAGTGGTGATTGATGGTCAACCTGGCCCAGAATACGACGGCCTGTATCGAGGTCCTCTTGTTTTCAGCGCAGATGGCAAACATGTAGCGTTTGTGGCTGAAAAGAAAGGCAAGTGGTACGAGAAAGATAAGAAATTTATAGTAGTTGATGGCCAGCAAGGCCCGGAGATCCAGACGCTTGCATGTGGTCCGGTATTCAGGAATGATGGCGTGCTAGAATACATTGAATCAAATATGTTTGTTCTCTACAGGGTCACAAAATAAGCTGGTCAGCCAGTTGAGGCCTTGTTACAGGAAAACAGAAACCGTTTCTTGCCATTGCCCGCTTTTCTCCGCTATGGGGCGCCAAATTGACTCTGGACTGTACCCAATTGTGACGAATTTAACCGTTTTTTCTCGAACTAATCAGGACTATTGATGAACGCAAGAAAAAGTAACTAGCTGATTTTAAAGTTGTTTATACTCAAGATATAAGCTGATCAAATTGCCACTGGCTTTTCGAATCCCGTTTTCCGCTCCAAGCATACAACAAGAGGTTAGGCCAGATGGCTTAACCTCTTTTCTTTTGCACGTGGTCTCAACTGATTTTGCCAGGCAGATGACTGGCCGGGTTTTAAAAATCGAATTGTCACATGACCTGAAGCATTGTGTCGGCAGAACAGGCCGTTCAACGGCAGGTGCCATCTTCCAGACGACTCAAGGTGTTTGCCAGGATGGTGTTATTGACCCCCATACCAAGATATCCGGTCTGGCCGTAGGTGTCATAGTTCGTCACCTTGTCCAGAAGATCTTCTATGGCAGTGTCCCTGTCATGGAAGCTGGCCTGGTTTTCAATGATGCGCAAGATGCGTGCCGCCAGAAAGTCCGGAAGATCCTGTTCGGCCTGAGCTGCTTCAGTAGCTGCTTTAAGCTTTTCGAAGAGAGTCATCCCGATTCCTCCAGCCAGCGCAACGTCCGCTTGATGTCTTCATGGTCATAGGCCCACTTGCAGCAGCCTGCCTCAGCGTAAACATCGTACTCCCTGACCTGGGCGACGAGAATTTCGACCAGATACTCCTTGCCCTGATAACGCTCAGGACTTCTGGCCACCAGAAGGACAGGGTCAGCGAGCCATTTCGGCAGATCGTAGTGGTCATACTGCTCAACGGTAACCTCTTCCAGTTCTCTGAATATGTCGCTCATTTCGCACCACCTTTCTCAGCCGCGCAGCGCACGCAGAATATTTTCTACTGCAGACCAATCCACGTCAGGGGTCATGTGGCACCACGACAGCCTGATCGATTGTTCCACCTTTTCAGGCGACAGCCCCATGGCCGCCAGTACATGACTTGGGGTGTGAGTATGTGAGGTGCATGCCGAGGTGCTGGATACGGCAATGACATTCTTCAGAGCTTTGATTGCCTGATCCGAATTGATACCCGGCAGCGACAGATTGAGCACATGCGGCAACGTATATT
>VEOV01000111.1 GCA_012026855.1 Geobacter sp. | reverse complement strand
GAAGAGTTCCGGCACGATAATCGCTGTCAGGACTGCCACCGGGACAAACTGCAGCGCACGCCGGAAACCGGCCGGTGGATACCATCTGCCGGAAATGGCAATAAAGGCAAACCTGGTCAAAAAAGTCAGCAGACCGGCAGCAATAATCACGAGCCAGATGGAATTCATCGGTCGCTCCAGATGCCGACGCTGATTCCGACGAGCGCAGCCGCAAGGAGTCCAAGCTTCATGGGGAGCAGAAAGCCGAAGAGCGCGGCAATTCCGGCGGCAACGGCACAGAAGAACATGGCACGGTCTTTCACCAACGGCACAACAATGGCGATAAAGGTCAGCGGCAGGGTGAACTCCAGCCCCCAGCTGGCGGGAATCTGTCTGCCAAGGAATATACCGGCAGCAGAGCTGAGCTGCCAGATAGACCAGAGGGTCAGACCTGCCCCGAAAAAATACCAGTGCCTGAAGGCGGACATACCGTGGGCTTTATAATGGCTGATGGTGACAGCGTAGGCCTCATCGGTCAGTAGGTAGGAGAGAATAACTTTCCAGGGGAATCCAAGGTTGGTTGTATAAGGGGCTACAGAGGCACTGTAGAGGGCGTGGCGGAGGTTCACCACGAAGGCGGTCAAGATCATCACCGCGGCTGAAGCTGCTCCGGAAAAGAGTTTTGCCAGGATGAACTGCGCCGCACCGGCAAACAGGATCAGTGACATGGCCTGGGCGGCAACGGGAGACAAGCCGGCATTAACGGCCAGAACGCCGTAGATCATGCCGAATGGAGCAACGCCGATCAGGATCGGCGCTTCGTCGCGAACCCCTTTGACAAACTCGGCCAATCTGCCGGAGTTATCGCTCAAAACGACCCCATGACAGCTGACAAAGAATCATGAGACAAGGTCTGCTATTCCAGATTATCTTCAATGCGGATCAGTTTGCTCTTCTCCCTAATCATCTCAAGGCCGTCGATCTCGGCCAGTGCCGCAGTGACATCCCGCTCGGCTGCTTCGTGGGTGATAATGACTATGGGCACATAATCACCGCTTCTGCCTGTCTGGATCATCGACTCGATACTGATGTTGTTCCTGCCGAGAGCCCCGGCAATGGCCGCCAGGACGCCCGGCTGATCGACGGCGCTGAAACGGATGTAGTAACGGCAGACGATCTCCCCCATCGGCTTGATTTTCAGCTCTTTTACCGCTGACTCGAGCATCCCCCTGGCAGGCACCCGGCTGCCGATACCGGCTACCCGGTTTCTGGCAATATCCATGACATCGCCAACCACGGCACTTGCGGTCGCTTCCATGCCGGCCCCCCGGCCGTAGAACATGACCGGACCGATGAAATCGCCGGTAAGACGGATCGCATTGAAAGCGCCATCCACATCAGCCATGGGGTAATTCACCGGAATCATGGTCGGATGCACCCGTGCCTCGATCCGGTCACCATCCAGCTTGCCGATGGCCAGCAGCTTGATGCCGTAGCCGAGCTGCCGGGCAAAAGCGATGTCCAGAGCAGAGATGGCGGTAATCCCTTCGGTATAGATGTCCTTGAAAACAACCTTGGTGCCGAAACAGAGTGACAGCAGCAGTGCCAGCTTGTGGGCCGTATCAATCCCTTCGATGTCGAAGGTCGGGTCAGCCTCGGCATAGCCCAGTTGCTGGGCATCCTTGAGGACAGCGGCAAAATCCGACCCCTCTTTGGTCATTCTGGTCAGGATATAATTACAGGTCCCGTTGAGAATGCCGAGAATTGTGGCAAAGCGGTTCGCCGCCATATTCCCCTTGATGGCTGACAACACCGGAATACCGCCACCGACCGCCGCCTCGTAGAGCACCTCCACACCGGCCTCGGCAGCGCGGCTGTAGATCTCGTCGCCATGTAGGGCAAGCAGCGCCTTGTTGGCGGTTACCACATGCTTGCCGGCGGCAATGGCGCGCAGGACGAAGGTTTTGGCAGGTTCGTAGCCGCCGATGAGCTCGATAACCACCTCGATGTGCGGATTGTCGAGGATCTCATTGATGTCGGCAGTCAGCACTCCCGGCTCAAGGGCCACACCGCGATCGGTTGTGGTGTCAAGGTCGGCTATTTTCTTCAGCACCAGCCTGGCGCCCAGCTTGGCAGCAATATGGTCGCTGTTGCCCAGCAACAGTTTGGCAACACCTGTGCCGACGGTTCCAAAACCTATAAGTCCGACATTTATCTCTTTCATCATATCTCTCGTATGGTTAATTTGCCTTTTCCGGCAGACTGCGGGCGATTTCATCGAGGATGCCGTTGACAAACGCCGCTGAATCTTCGGTACCGTACTTCTTCGCGATTTCGACCGCTTCATTGATGGTGACATTCTTCGGGATATCGGCCCGATAGAGCAGCTCAAAAGCGGCTACCCTGATAATGGCGAGGTCAATCTTCGCCATGCGTGAGACCGACCAGTTGGGTGATTTCTCGGCAATTTTGGCATCTATGTCACTGCGATGCTCCAGTATGCCGACCAGCAACTCGGTGGCGAACCCTTTCGGAGCGGATTTAAACTGCTCTGTCTCCCAGAAAAGCGCAATCGCCTCCCGTGGCTGGGATGGATTCAATTCTACTGCGTAGAGCGCCTGAACGGCATGCTCCCGCCCTTCCCTGCGGACACCCACTAGACAAGCTCCTTAAAGACATTGGCAGTCTCGATTGCGGTAACGGCCGCGTCAAAGCCTTTATTACCGGCTTTCGTGCCGGCGCGCTCCACAGCCTGCTCAATGGTATCGGTGGTCAGTACGCCAAAAATCACCGGCACGCCGCTGCTAAGCGAAACCGAGGCAACCCCCTTGGAAACTTCGGAGGAAACATAGTCAAAATGGGGTGTAGAACCGCGAATGACAGCGCCGAGGCAGATTACTGCATCGTATTTCTTACGGGCTGCCATCTTCTGGGCAGCAAGGGGGATTTCGAATGCCCCCGGCACCCTGAGCACATCGATTTTGGCATCGTCAGCACCGTGACGCACCAGGCCATCCAGTGCCCCCTCAAGCAGCCTTTCGGCGATGAAGCTGTTAAAGCGGCCAACGATGATGCCGAAAGTCAGCCCCTTGGCATCAAGTTTTCCTTCAATGAACTTAGGCATGATCTCCTCCGGGTATAAGTTTTAAAGATTTTCCAGCAGGTGACCCAACTTCTCCCGCTTGGTTTTCAGATAATTGATGTTCTGCTCAGTCGGCACGGTCTCGATAGGCACCCGGTCGACAATATTGATGCCGTAGCCTTCGAGGCCGACGATCTTCTTGGGGTTGTTGGTCATCAGTTTGATATTCTTCAAGCCGAGGTTGACCAGTATCTGGGCGCCGATGCCGTAGTCACGCAGGTCCGCCTTGAACCCGAGCTCAAGGTTGGCTTCCACGGTATCTTTCCCCTGATCCTGCAGTTCATAGGCCTTCAGCTTATTGATCAGGCCGATGCCGCGGCCTTCCTGACGCATGTAGAGGATAACGCCGCGCCCTTCCCGTTCGATCATTGCCATGGCATTGTGCAGCTGCTCGCCGCAGTCACACCGGCCGCTGCCGAAGACATCACCGGTCATGCACTCGGAATGGACCCGGACCAGCACCGGCTCGTCACCGGCCACCTCCCCCTTGACCAGGGCAAGATGCTCCAGTTGATCGACTTCGTTGTGAAAAGCAACCGCCCGGAACTCACCGCCGTAAACTGTCGGCAGCGCAACCTCGACTGCCCGGCTCACCAGCGATTCATTTTTCATCCGGTAGGCGACCAGATCGGCAACCGAGCAGATCTTCAGTCCATGCTCAAGGGCAAACTTTCTCAGCTCCGGCATTCTGGACATGGTGCCGTCGTCATTCATGATCTCGCAGATCACCCCGGCCGGCCTCAAACCCGCAAGTTTGGCAAGGTCCACGGAACCTTCAGTCTGGCCGGTCCTGACCAGCACGCCGCCACTTCTGGCGCGCAGCGGGAAGATATGTCCCGGTCTGGCAAGGTCGTCGGCACTGCAGTTGTCAGCCACCGCGGTCAGGATCGTATGGGCGCGGTCGGCTGCGGAAATACCGGTGGTAACCCCTTTTTTCGCCTCTATTGAAACGGTAAAGGCGGTCCCGAAGGACGAGGTATTGGCCGAAACCATGGGTGGCAGCTTGAGATGATCACACTTGTCAGGGGTAAGGGTCAGACAGATCAACCCCCGGCCATACTTTGCCATGAAGTTGATCGCTTCAGGGGTCACCATCTCCGCCGCCATGGTCAGATCCCCTTCATTCTCACGATCCTCGTCATCAACCAGGATCACCATTCTTCCGTTTCTGATCTCTTCAACCGCCTCTTCTATTGTTGCAATCGGCATTATTAACCACCCCGTTAAGTTACAGATAAAGTCATTTATATAGCAGACTTCAGCGGCAACTTACAGTAAAAAGCGCCTGAACTGAAACTAATAAGTCAGCCTTTCGTCGCCAGAAACAGCTTGCCTGCTGCAAGCAACTGTTCCGGCGCCCCCAGCAGCAGCAGGATATCGCCGGCTTTCAGCTCCCAGACCGGGTCCGGATTGGGCACCACCTCCAGATCACGTTTTATTACCATGACCGTGGCCCCGGACTGGCTCCTGATGGTGCCATGGCTCAGACTTTCCCCCTCCAGGACTGAACCGCTCTGTACCCGGAATGTTGCCAGTTCTGCCCCGGAGAGG
>VEOV01000115.1 GCA_012026855.1 Geobacter sp. | reverse complement strand
TATAGGCAATGTCATGCAGCCGGGAGAGACCTACTACAGGGAGCCGAAACGGACTGCCGGGAAACAGTAACCCATGACCCTCAAACAGCACCTACAGGCCACCGGAGCAGCAGTTGCAGTAATGGCGCCATTTTGCAACAGCCATGAAATAGCTCTCTTCTCGGTCGGCAGCATACTCATAGATGTGGATCATCAGATATTTTACATCGTCAGGACGGGGAGATACGACGTTTCAGGCATGTTCCGTTACTTCAGGGAGGATGTTGACAAACACCTGCAACAGATACCCTACCTGGGCATCTGCATTTTCCATACGGTTGAATTTCTGCTCCTGGTGTCCGTTCTGGCAGTATTCTATCAGCCACTGCGCTGGCTGCTTGCCGGACTAATCCTGCACCTGAGTCTCGACATCTTTGACCTGATCCGCCTCAAGGTCCCTTTCATACGGGCCTACTCGATTATCGAGCATCTGATCCGCCGCAGGCAGCGCGGTTATCCGTTCGTCTGACTCAAAGCCACCGTTTGCGCCTGATGAAAATACACATGCCGATGACAATCAGCAGCATGAATATCAGCACAGCCGGATAGCCCCACTCAAGCTCCAGCTCTGGCATATGCTTGAAATTCATACCGTAGAGCCCGGCGATAAAGGTCAGCGGCATGAAGATGGTGGCAATTATGGTCAGCACCTTCATAATGCCGTTCATCCGGTTGCTGACCGTCGACAGGTAGATGTCCAGCATGCCCGAGAGCATGTCCCGCAGGGTTTCCGTCGTTTCGACCACCTGGATGGTATGGTCGTACAGGTCGCGCAGATAGGTGACTGAGAATTCGCCCACAAGGGGCGAATCGCGACGGATCAACGAACTCACCACCTCCCGCAGTGGCCAGACGGAGCGATGCAGCAACAGCAGCTCGCGCTTGAGCCGGTAAATCCCGGCCAGGGTTTGCGGAGTCGGCGTACCCATCAGCTCTTCTTCCAGGTCCTCGATCCGGTCGGCAATCTCTTCCAGCACCAGGAAATAATTGTCAACAATGACATCCATCAGTGCATAGGCAAGGTAGTCAGCTCCGCTGGAACGGAGCCGTCCCTGCTCATTCTTAAGCCTTTCGCGGATCACGGCAAACGGGTCGCCGTCCAGCCCTTCCTGAAAAGAAATCAACCAGTTCTCACCGAAAAGGATGCTTATCTGCTCCGTGGCCACGGCACTGCTCGTCGGAGAAATAAACTTGAGCACCAGAAAGATGTAACTGCCGTTATCTTCCACCTTGGGCCGCTGGTCGGTATTGACAATATCCTCCAGCACCAGGGGGTGCAGGGAAAAGCTCTCTCCCAGCCGCTGCATGAGCGCAATGTCACTGATGCCGCTGACGTTTATCCAGGTAACGGATGGCACTTTCCTGATTGCCAGCTGAGTCTCTTTGGAATCAATGCGCAGCGATACCAGTTTGGCCTGGTCGTACTCAACAACCTCAATAGCTGCCGCCTTGCCGGTTGCCTCGCCGATATGCACCAGGCTCCCCGGAGAGAGCCCTGCCTTTTTGCCCCGCTTTTTCAGAATTTTTTTCATGTCTCTGATCCAGTTCCGCGACAGCCGTCGCACATATCAGCTCCAATGGTTGTCAACTCGTGAGCGCAGACTTTACAGGCGTTCAACCACTCCGGATGTCCAGCCAGAGTGGCCCGTTTTTTCGCCTCCAGCCTTCTCACCTCAGCTTCCATTTCGTCATTATACTGGGATTCAAACATTGGCTTGCTTTTCTCCTGCCACCACGTTCAGCATCAATGGGCCTCTGCCCAGTTCTTCCCATAATTGACATCAACCTTGAGCGGCACACGGCAAGAGACAGCATGTGACATTTCATGCGCCACCAACTGCTCCACCTGCAGAAGCTCATCATGCGGCACTTCAAAGACAAGTTCATCGTGAACCTGCATGATGAGGCGCGTGGCCAGCCCTTCCGCTTTCAACCGGCTGTCTATGTTGATCATCGCCTGCTTGATGATGTCTGCTGCGGAACCCTGAATCGGGTAGTTGATGGCGTTGCGTTCGGCGTAGCTTTTCACATTGAAATTACTGCTGTTGATCTCTGGGATTGGCAGCCTGCGCCCCAGCAGGGTCGTCACATAACCATCCCTGCGAGCGTCGGCGATGCAGGAGTCAAGAAACGCCATGGCTCCGGAATGCCGCGCCTTGTAGGTGGCAATGAAATCCTCGGCCACCTTGCGGGCAACCCCCAGCTGGGCTGCAAGGGAGAAAGCACTTTGCCCGTAGATGACGCCAAAATTGATGGTCTTTGCCTGGCGGCGCATCTCCGAGGTCACCATGCCGGGGAGCAGTTCAAACACTTCGGCCGCAGTGCGGCTGTGAATGTCCTCATCCTTGCTAAAGGCGTCGCAAAAGACCGGGTCGCCTGAGAGATGGGCCAGTACCCGCAGCTCGATCTGGGAATAGTCGGCCGAGAGGATTACACACCCTTCCCTGGCAATAAACGCCTCCCGGATCCGCTTCCCCTCCTCGGTCCTGATCGGGATGTTCTGCAGGTTCGGGTCGGAAGAAGAGAGCCTGCCGGTCGCCGCCACCGCCTGATTGTAGGAGGTGTGCACCCGTCCGGCAGAGTCCGTTGCCAGGGGCAGGGCATCGGTATAGGTGGATTTCAGTTTTGCCAGTCCCCGCTGCTGCAGCAGCAGGGTGGCAATTTCATGGCCGTCGGCAGAGAGCCGCTCCAGCTCGTCCACATTGGTTGACCAGCCGGTTTTAAGTTTGGTCTTCTTGCCGGTTGGGAGCTGCAGCCGCTCAAAGAGGATCTCTCCCAGCTGCTTGGGCGAATTGATGTTGAACGAGCCGCCGGCAAGTTCGTGGATTCTTGACTCCAGGGTCATGAGCTGCTCACCGATCCTGGCGGAGAGTTCTTTTAGAAACGGCAGATCAAGCCTGACCCCGAGCAGCTCCATCTCGGCCAGAATTTTCACCAGCGGCATCTCCAGTTCGAACAGGAGTTTCTCCATCCCCTGCTCGCGCACCTTTGGCAGAAGCTTCTGCTGCAGCATATAGGTAGCATCGGCATCTTCGCTGGAGTAGCGGCTTGCCCTCTCTACCTCCACGGCGTCAAACCCCTTCTGGTCCTTACCCTTGCCGGCAACCTCCTCATAGGAAATCATCTTGTGGTCCAGATATTCAACGGAAAGGGCATCGAGCCCCTGGCTGTTGCGGCCGGGGTTGAGCAGATAGGCAGCCAGCATGGTATCGCACCAGATCCCCTGCATTTCAATACCGGCAGTGCGCAGCACCTGATAGTCATACTTGATGTTCTGACCGACTTTCCGCTTGGCGGCATCGATAAGTAGCGGCTTCAGGATGGTCAGCACCAGCTCCAGCGGCAACTGGTCAGGAGCTCCAAGATAATGGTGCCCCACTGAGATGTAGCACGCCTCGTGTGGGCGCCATGACAGGGCAATGCCAACTATGGCAGCTTCGCGGGGATTGAGGCTGGTGGTTTCCAGGTCTATGGCAAAATGATCGGCCGCCTCCAGCTCGGCTACCACGGCAGCCAGTTCAGTCTCGGTCAGCACTGTCCGGTAGTTTTCCGTTGAAAGGGTCGAACGGCTGGGGAGTTCCTTCAGCAGTGAGGTAAAACCGTACTTCTTATAGAGCTCGTTCAGTGCTCCGACATCAGGTTCAGCAGCGGCAAAATCGTCCAGACTGTATGCCAGCGGCACCTGACAGTCGATGGTCGCAAGCCGGCGCGACAGGCGTGCCTGATCGGCAAAGATCCGCAGATTCTCGCCGGTCTTGCCTTTCACCTCGCCGGCCCTGGCCAGCAGCCCATCCATGGAACCGTACTCCTGCACCAGCTTGATGGCGGTCTTCTCACCGATGCCAGGCACACCGGGGATATTGTCGGATGAGTCACCGGCCAGGCCAAGAATGTCAATGACCCTGCCCGGTTCTACCCCGAAGCGCTCCAGAACCTCGGCTACGCCCGACTCCTTGTCCTTCATGGTATCCAGCAGCCTGACATGTTCAGTGACAATCTGCATCAGGTCCTTGTCGCCGGTTACCACCACGGTGGCAATCCCCTGTGAGGAGGCCTCCCGGGCAATTGTGCCGATAATGTCATCGGCCTCAAACCCGTCAAGCTCCAGCAGCGGTATCCGGAACCCCCGTACCAGATCCTTGATCGGCTCCACCTGCAGGCGCAGCTCATCGGGCATGGCAGCGCGATTCGCCTTGTAATCAGGGTAGATGTCGTTGCGGAAGGTCAGGCGCGACTTGTCGAACACCATGGCAACATGGGTCGGCTGGCGGTCCTTGAGCACCTTTTGCAGCATCTGGATAAAGCCGAAGATGGCATTGGTGGGGAAGCCGCCAGGTCCGGAAAGATGGCGGATGGCATGGTAGGCCCGGTACAGATAGGAAGAGCCGTCTATGAGATATAAACTGTTATTATTTGGGGCTGGCATCGACTTGGCACTCCTTTGGGAACTCCCTTTTCATAGCATAAAGCTGCTGCAAAATCCCAATTTAATATCATCAAATATAGTTTCCGGTTTCTCTTTTCAGACAAATTGTTTTGGTGTATAAAACAACTATAATTTGCTCTTTCCATATCACTGTTTCAGGAGCAGTCATGATTCATTTCAAAGCGGTCAACAAGTGGTTCAATACTCTGCACGTCCTTAACAATATCAACCTCAATGTAAAACCCGGGGAGGTCGTTGTTGTCTGCGGGCCGTCAGGCTCGGGCAAATCGACCCTGATCAGAACGATCAATCAACTGGAACCGATCGACAACGGGGAGCTGATTGTTGACGGCATGAACCTGTCCGACAAAGGCACTGATATCAACAAACTCCGGGCCGAAATCGGCTTTGTTTTCCAGCAGTTCAACCTCTACCCCCACCTTTCGGTCATCAGGAACATTACCCTGGCGCCAACCAAACTGCGCAAGATCTCCCAGAAAGAGGCTGATGAACAGGCGATGCAGCTCCTTACCAGGGTTGGCCTGGCTGAGAAACGCGATGCGTTCCCTTCCCAGCTCTCCGGCGGCCAGCAACAGCGGGCAGCAATCGCCCGCGGACTGGCCATGAACCCGCGCATCATGCTGTATGACGAGCCTACCTCTGCCCTTGATCCGGAGATGATCGGCGAAGTTCTTGCCGTAATGCAGGACCTTGCCAGGAGCGGCATGACCATGGTTGTCGTAACCCATGAAATGGGCTTTGCCAGAGAAGTTGCCCATCGCGTTGTCTTCATGGATGCCGGCACGGTACTGGAAGAAGCTCCACCGGAAGAGTTCTTCTGCAACCCGCAGCATGACCGGGCCAAACAGTTCCTTAACCAGCTGCTGACGCCGATGCACGGCGCTCTCTGCCAATAATCCAACGCACCACAACCAAAAGGAGGAAAGTACATGAAAAAAGTTGCTGCCATTCTCTCCCTGACCGCGCTCGTTGCCATCTCTGCCAAAGCCTTTGCTGCGGCACCTGCCGACACCCTTGCCGAAGTGAAAAAGAAAGGGGTCCTTGTTGCCGGCGTTAAAGACTCGCTGCCGCCGTTCGGCTACATTGATGAGAAGACCAGAACCATCATCGGTTATGACATTGACTTCGTCAACGCCATCGCCAAGAAACTCGGTGTCAAGGTTGAGCTCAAGCCGGTAACTTCCGCCAGCCGTATGCCCCAGCTGCAGGAAGGGAACATTGACATGATTGCCGCGACCATGACCAAGAACCCTGAGCGCGCCAAGCAGATCGACTTCAGCCATACTTACTTCTTCACCGGTCAGAAGTTCATCACCAAGAAGGGGAGCGTAAAAGCGCTCAAGGACCTGGATGGCAAGAGAATCGGCACTGCCAAGGGTTCCACCTCCGAGCAGAATGTAAAGAAGGCCATCCCGACAGCAACCGTGCTCTCCTTTGACGACTACCCACAGGCATTCCTCGCCCTGCAGCAGGGTAAAGTTCAGGCTGTAACCACCGACGAAGCCATCCTTGCCGGCATCCTCGCCAAATCCCCTGAAAAAGGGAAGTTCGAAATTCCGAAAGTGCAGATCTCTGACGAGCCGTATGGCCTGGGGATGAGAAAGGGTGACAAGAATTTCGTCGATTTTGTCAACAAGACCATCCTTGAGATGGAAAAGAGCGGCGAAGCCAAGAAAATTTTCGACAAATGGTTCGGACCGAAAACCGATTTCCATCTGCAGCGCAATTTCAAGATTACAGCTGACAAATAAGATTTAATAGCATGCTGACGCCTAAGGGCTGAAAGCCACGGGGAATAAAGTTCCTCTGGCCTTCAGCCCGGCGCCGGCAACCATGGGGTTTGCGTGCTCTCCTACAAATTCGACTGGTCGGTGGTTACCTCCGGGCAATATCATGATTGGCTGGTTTCCGGCCTCAAAGTAACTATTCAACTCTCTCTGGCAGGGATCGTCCTCTCTTTTCTGCTGGGGCTGATCGTGGCCGTCATGCGCATGAGCCACCTGAAGCTTTTCCGCTGGAGCGCCTGCGTTTTCCTTGAATTCACCCGCAACACCCCGCTGCTGGTGCAGATTTTCTTCTGGT
>VEOV01000234.1 GCA_012026855.1 Geobacter sp. | reverse complement strand
CCAGGAGAGGATGATGGCGACAGCGATGCCGGCGAAATGGTGAATTGCATAGGCAGCCGCCAGGAGCAGTCCGGCAGCAGCTGAAGTAGCCCCGACCGTCAGGAACAGCAGGATCACCCCCCCTGCGAACTGGCTCTGCACGGCCTTGTGCAGGCCTGGTTCCAGAAAGCCGATCAACCTGCCGATCTGGATCACCGGGTGGGGGAACCAGCGGGGATCGCCGATGAGCCAGTCAAGGATGACCGCAGCGGGGATTATGTAGATCAGGTCGTGGTTCAAGAAAACCTCAAATAATCGAAGCGGACCGAGTGAATTGAAAAATTCTGAATCACTCCGTTAAAACATCCAGTGGAACCCCAAGTGAGCGGGCAATGGCAGAGAGCGTGTCAACCGTACCCTGACGCTTGCCGGTTTCGAGTTGCGACAGGTATGGTTTGCTGATACCCGACTTCTTGGCAAGCTCCTCCTGCGTCATGGCGCGCTGCTCCCGCCAGAGTTTCAGCGGGGACTCTCCGGCAAGCTCACGGCGGACGATCACTTCTGGCACCATAAACTCACGCCCGGCAGAGTATGCCTCATGAAATTCGGCCACAACCAGAGCATCGGCTTCATCCTCAAGCAGTTCCAGAAAGTGCTGGTAATCGGCGTAAGGGATCACTGCAAATTCAGGCCGGCCATCCTTTTCAATAAGTTGAGCTTTCATTGGTACACATCTCCTCTTGGTGCAATGCGGACAACAGCTATCAGTAGAGCCTGCTCATGAAGCGTGTAAACCACCCGCCAGTCGCCGATCCGCAAGCGATAGCCGGGATGGTTGGTGAGCTTCCTGACATTGTTGTTCGGCGCCAGTGGATCTATTGCCAACGCTTCAATCTTCTCCATAACAAGCAGAGCCGTATTGCGCGGCATTGCTTTCAATGATTTTCGGGCGGCTTTAGAAAATTCGATTACAAACATGGCTGCACGTTAGCATAATGCTAACCAGCTAGCAAACTTTTTAATTCGGGGGGATATTCTGGCAGGTAAGAGGGCCTGAAAGGGTGAACGGCCTGCTGGGCGCACTGGCTGAGCGAAGTCCAAGTCCGCCAGTGGTTCGAAAATTCAGCAATTAATCGGCATAAAGAACTCAAAAAATATGTCCTTTGTAAATGTAATCTCCGGCAAAATATAATTGGTGTTATTAATCGTAATAATCGGCAGCT
Organism: Geobacter sp.; assembly: GCA_012026855.1. Taxonomy (GTDB): domain Bacteria; phylum Desulfobacterota; class Desulfuromonadia; order Geobacterales; family DSM-12255; genus VEOV01. The sequence continues at coordinate 1,525 of VEOV01000234.1, read as the reverse complement.
TTACTTTGACATCTTCTGATTTAAGGAAAGGTATTTTGGCTCTTAATAAATATGTGTTGTAATCAATTCTGGTCATTCCTAAAAACATTTTGTAATTAACTGTTTTACCTACCATGTCTTGACCAATTTGCCACTGCATTCCGCCGAAAGGAATAATAGGTACGATAGCCCCAGTTGCATTAATATTAGTTGAAATTGATTTTATCGTGACTACTGGATCGGTAATTTTTACTGTTTTGCCTGAAGGAACCGCTATATCCATATCGATTAAGGCACTGTCATCTACACCAAAAACAATACCTATAATTACACCATCTTTTACAATTTCGAATCTATCTGGCGGCCCATATGCTTTGCGACAAACTGATTTTGTTACAGTTCCACCATCTGCATTTGGACTGTAATAATTATGAATCCACATAGGCATACAGCCCGTCATGAAGATTAGACAACACATCGCAAAGAGTACCTGTTTCATAATTTGTTCAACGATTCCTGACGATTTCCTTGCAATCGTTCTTTTCCCCTGTTCCATTTAGCTGATATGCCAATGTGCCTGCCGGTTGGGACTCAATTACTCTACCATATCCAGACTTTTCCAAAGATGGCCAACCCACTATTCACTGGTAGATTATCCCACCCAGTACTGCTGCGCCGAAAATGATAAAGGCCGGATTGATTTCGGTCAGGGTCAGCAGGCCGAAGGCCACTAGCACGAAGAGCAGTTTGTCCCACCCCATGGTGGTGGCGCCGAGGAAACCGTGCTTTTTTACCCCGAAAATGGTGTAGGCCATGTCGTAGGCCGTCCAGAGCAGGAGACCGACCACTACCGGCCGGACCGCCTTCAGCATGGACTGGATGGTGGTGCTGTCCTTGATCTTGAAGAAATAGACGATCATGACCAGCATCAGGATGGTGGTTGGCAGCACGGTGCCGGCGGCAGCGGCAATGGCGCCCGGGACGCCGGCCAGCTTGTAGCCGATGTAGGCCGAGACCTGGGGGGCAACCGGGCCGGGCAGGGCATTGCCTAGGGCAACGGCATCGGAGAACTCCAGGGGGGTAACCCAGGGTACGGCTTCGGTTGCCCCGGGCGGCACCCAGAGCGCCGCGGTTGATTCCCGCTGCATCAGGGCCAGGGAAGCAGGACCACCACCCCAGGAAAAAAGGGAGACGCGGGTATAAAGCGCGAAGATTTTCCAGAGAAGCAGCATGACTTATTCCTTATCCTATCCCGCAAATCTGTAGCAGCCTGCCCATATCCAGGTGCTGCTCCAGATGGGCAGCCAGCTGGTCGAAGGGATCGACCTCAATTGCCGCTTCCCGCTCCGGCAGCCCTTTTTTGCGCCTGATCCGGTTGAGGAACGCGCTGCGGAACGAGTCGTTGTTGAACAGGCCGTGGAGATAGCTGCCGAAGACTCGGCCGTCCCTGGTGACGGCGCCGTCCAGCACCTCCACATCTTCGCCCGAGCGGCTGACAATGTGGGCAAAGGGCTGCACCGTCCCCCCAAGGATGGTCTCACCCATG
>VEOV01000178.1 GCA_012026855.1 Geobacter sp. | reverse complement strand
GGGCGATACAGGGCGATGCGCCAGGGGTAAAGTTCCGGCGGGGCGCTGCCGATTGCGGGACGAGCGGTGGACAGCGTCAGGTCCACACCGTTCCAGTCCTCACCGGTCTGCTGGCGCACCAGGGCCCGGAAAGTCAGCCCGGCACTTTTGGCATCCGGCGACAGGCGGACATCGTAGGCCGGCACCCAGCTCGCCTGGGGCAGCACACTGGCCAGCTCAAGGGTCAGGCTCCCCGGGCTGGCAACATCCAGCATAACCTCGACGCTTTTGCTCTCCTTGCGGCCGGAACCGGACGCTTCATTACGTTGCCGGCGCAGAGCATCTATTTTCGCCCTGAGAAGCTGCTTTTCGCTGTCGATACCCAGAGACTGCTCGGCCACCTTGGCAACGCCGCTGCCGACCAGGCCGGAGGCTTCGTTGAGCTCCGCTGCCGTGGGTCGGCCGAGGGCCAGCTCCTTGGAGATCCGCTCACCCCAGGCCACCCGGATCGACTCCAGAAAAGCCAGTTGGGCGGTAAAGCCGGCCTTTTTCGCGTCGAGCGCCGCCGAGCGCAGTTCCAGAGCACGAATCTCCTCATCCAGCGCCTTTACCCGCTGCTCACCGCTCTCCTCCAGGAAAACCCGTTTGCCCTCCAACCCGGCAATGGTGGCCCTGGCGTCCCCCTTCCCCTCCACCCGCACCGAATCGTCCTGCAGCAGCGTCGGGAGGTTATCAAAGCTGACCAGATAATTACCCGGCTTCAGGTTGAGCGATGCCGTACGCAGGGTAAGAGCACGGTCGGGATAGACTGTGCCCGCCGCAATACGGGCAGTGGCGGCCAGCCGCTGCAGTTCGGCGGCATGTGCCACTGCCGGTAATGTCATCAGTGTCAGGAAAAGCAGATACCAAAGTTTTTTCATCTTCATGCTCCTTGTTTGCCCCGAATAGCCTGCCCTTGTGCTACAGCAGCCGGCTGTCATAGGCCCAGTGCAGCAGCGCCTGGCGCTGTTTCCGACGGCAGGAGAGCATCCCCTGCGGACAGTTTTTCTGCAGCTGGGCAATGTGGCGTCTGATTGCCAGCCAGCGTTTGATCTGGCGGGCGTCATCGGCACAGCGCCGCCCCTTGAAGTAGCGGCAGTACCACTGAAACCAGCCGCGCGGGTCCTCATGGTAGATCCACCCCTTGGCACGCCAGTAGGAGAGCGGCTTGGAGGCATTGACACCGAAAAAATTCAGCTCCGGCCGGTGGCACTCATGGCAGAGCCTTGCATCGGTAAACCACTCTGCCGGGAATTCGGCCCGGCAGTCGGTCATGTATTTGCCGCCGAACACCCCCAATGCCAGCATCTGCTGCGGAGTCAGCTGGGGCTTGAAATCCGGATGAAAATTCTCCCCCGGCGGCTCGGCCAGGGTATAGCTGTACCCCTGCTGCATCAGGTCGTTGACCGTAATTTTACGCGGCCTCATGGGGCAAACACCAGCCAGGCCATCCAGCCGACCAGCAGTGCAGCGCCGGCAGCAAAACTGAGCAGATAGAGCGACACCCGGCCACAGGTCCAGCTCCCAAGATAGCCCCCCATGCGGCCGAGCAACGCGGCAAACCTGTCCAGGGAGCCGTCGATCGCCCTTGCATCGACATGGGTCCAGAGGACGCGTGACAGCCAGCCGTAGGGCCGGACAAACAGCAGCCAGTAGAGATTATCAAGGTACCAGCCATGGAGCAGGAAAGCCTTGATGCCCCTGACCGGGACCCCCGACTCCTGCAGACGCAGCTGCCGGTTATCCCCACCATAGCGGTACCAGGCAGCGGCAATGCCGACCAGGGCAACGCCAGTGGCAGTCAGCAGGAGAAACAGTTCTGTGGTATGGGAAAGCTCGCTTTGCTGGCTAACGATGAGCGGCTCAAGGAAGTCTGCCAGCAGCCCCTCGGCAAACAGTGGCGGCAGGTTGAGCAGTCCGCCGAACAGACCGAGCAGGGCCAGGGGGCCCAGGATATACTCCATCAGTACCGGCACTCTGACACTCTTTGCCGCTGGAGCAGCCTCACCGCCGAACACCAGCCAGACGGCGCGAAAGGTGTAAAATGCGGTCAGGCCTGCTGTGAGGAGCCCGACAGCGTAAAGCGAACCGTAAAGCAGGCCCCCCTGTTCCCAGACTGCCGCCAGAATGCTGTCCTTGCTGAAAAAGCCGCCGGTCAATGGAAAACCGGCCAAGCAGAGTGCTCCGACAAGGAAGGCGTAGAATGTCCGCGGCAGGCTCTTCTGCAGCCCCCCCATCTTGTAGATGTCCTGTTCATGGTGCATGGCAGTGATGACACAGCCGGCGGCCAGAAAGAGCAGCGCCTTGAAAAAGGCATGTACCAGCAGGTGGAAGGTGGCGGCGGTAATCTCTCCGGCGCCGACGCCGAGGAACATGAAGCCGATCTGGCTGATGGTCGAATAGGCTAACACCCGCTTCAGATCGCGCTGCACCAAGGCGCAGCTGGCGCCGTAGAAGGCGGTAAAGGCTCCGGTGACGGCAACGGCGGCCAGCACTGTCGGAGAGAGGCTGATCAGCGGGAAAAGCCGCATTAAGAGATACACTCCGGCGGTCACCATGGTGGCGGCGTGGATCTGGGCAGACACCGGCGTCGGACCGGCCATGGCGTCGGGCAGCCAGACCATGAGCGGTGCCTGGGCCGACTTGCCTGCAGCGCCAAAGAGCAGCAGCAGCCCGATGACGGTTATCTGCCAGGGGAGAAGAGAGGGCGCAGCACTGTTCAGGGCGACGATGGATTCACTGTTGCACAGCTTGAACAGCCAGACAATGGCGATGCCGAAGGCCACGTCCCCGATCCTGGTGACGATGAACGCCTTGCGGCCGGCATCGGCATTTTTCTCTTCCTTGTACCAGAAGCCGATCAGGGCATAGGAGCAGAAGCCGACCCCCTCCCACCCCATGTAGAGCAGTGGCAGGTTCTCGGCCAGCACCAGCAGCAGCATGGCGGCGACAAACAGGTTCAGCAGGGCAAAGTAGCGGACATAACCCGGGTCCTCCGCCATGTAAGCCACGGAATAGATATGGATCAGGCCGCACACGAAGGTGATCATCAGGGTCAGCGATAGGGAGAGTGGATCAAGATAAAGGGTCAGCGGTGCCTTGAAGTCAAAGTCAGCCAGCCAGGTGGCAATTTCCACAGTTACCGGATTGCGGTAAGCAGCGAAGACGGCAAGGGCAGCAGCAAAGCTTCCCCAGATGACGGCGCAGGCAAGCGCCTGGCTCAGCCTTCGGGGGAGCATTTTCCCGCACAGGGCATTGACGACAGCTCCCAGCAGGGGGAGCAGTATGATGAGTTCAAGATAAAGTTTCATTGGTCGCTCAACTCATGGAAATCATCCACATCAACTGTCTGTTGCCGCCGGTGCAGGTAAACGACCATGGCCAGCGCCAGGGAAACCTCGGCCGAAGTCATGGCAATAATCGTCAGAGCGAAAATCTGTCCATCCGCAGCCCCCCAGCGGTAAGAACCGCCGACAAACACCAGCATGGCAGCGTTGAGCATGATCTCGATCCCCACCAGCAGCATGATGACGTTGCTCCGCCAGACCAGCAGGCAGACCAGGCCAAGGCTGAAAATTATGCCGGCAAGTATGAGGATATGGCTAAGAGAGATCATGGTTTGCGCCTTTTCCCCAGGTATAATGCCCCCACCACGGCAAACAGCAGCTGCATGGAGATGATTTCCACCGCCGTGCCGTACCTGGTAAACAGCATGATTGACAGCTCCTTTACCCCCAGACCGGTTACTGCCGCTGACGCTGCCGCCAGGTGCAATTTGGTGGTAACTGTCAGTGACACCAGGATGACAGCGGCAAAAAGAATGGCCGGCAGCCAGTGCCGCAGCCCGGGGCGCAGCGCCTCTTTGCCGCTGCCGGGATGGAGCATCATGATGACGAACATGAACAGCACCATGATGGCTCCGGCATAGATGATCACCTCGAACATGGCCACCAGCGGAGCTGCCAGCAGATAAAAAATGGCTGCCAGGGCAAAGAAGGAGGTGACCAGGTAGACGATGGCATGGACCGGATGTTTCTCGGTGATGGCGAAAATGGTGGCCGCCACCATGACAAATGCCAGCAGATAAAAGAGTATCTGGTAGAGGTTCATGGCATCAGCCCCCGCACATCCACCGGCCTCTGCTCCCCGGCTCCTGCACCCCGCGGCTGGGAGACGCCGATGCCGGCATGGTGATAAAAATTGTAGTCCGGCTCCTTGCCGCAGTGATCGACCAGCAGATCCTCCTTTTCGTAGAGCAGGTTCATGATGTCACGCTGGCAGATCTCGTAGTCAGGGGTCATCTGGATCGCCATGGTAGGACAGGCTTCGGCACAGAGACCGCAGAAGATGCAGCGGGAAAAATTGATCCGGAACCAGGTGGCATAGCGCCGCCCGTTCTCACGTTCACCGGCCTGCATGGAGATGCAGTCAACCGGGCAGGCGGCCGAGCAGAGATGGCAGGCCACGCAGCGCTCCCCCCCGTCAGGATCGCGGGTCAGAATGATCCGTGCCCGGTAGCGTGGCGCGGGCTGGCGCTTCTCTTCCGGATACTGGATGGTAACCGGCCGGCGGAAAATATGTTTCCAGGTGGTCCAGATGCCGGTGATGATACCGCCTATGTCTTCAAACAGACTCATATCACCCCTTGAAATACAGCCACCAGGCTGTGACCAGAATGTTCAGCAATGCCAGCGGCGTCAGCAGTTTCCAGCCAAGGTGCATCAACTGATCGTAGCGGAGCCGGGGCAGTGTCCCCCGCAGCCAGATAAACAGAAACGCGAAGGAGAGGGTTTTCAGGGAGAACCAGACAACCGGCGGCAGCAGCGGGCCGTGCCAGCCGCCGAGGAAAAAGGTTGCCGCCAGCCCCCCGAGGACAATGATGTTGATGTACTCCCCTACGAAAAACAGGCCGAAACGCATGCCGGAATATTCGGCATGGAAACCGGCCACCAGCTCCCCTTCGGCTTCAGGAAGATCGAACGGAATCCGTTTGCATTCCGCCAGAATGCTGATGAGGAATATCAGGAAAGCCAGCGGCTGATAGGCAATGAACCAGACATCCCGCTGGGCACTGACAATTTCCGACAGGGTCAGGGAGCGGGCCAGCATAACCACCGGCACCAGCGACAGCCCCATGGACAGCTCGTAGGAGATCAGCTGCGCCAGGCCGCGGATGCTCCCCAGCAGGGCATACTTGGAGTTTGATGC
>VEOV01000253.1 GCA_012026855.1 Geobacter sp. | reverse complement strand
AGATCGAGGGGGAGGAAGGGCTTTTTGCCGAGCTGGCCTGCATTGCACCGCGGGAACTGCTCCTCCCTGAGGAGTGCCGTGATTCAGCGCTGCAGCGGAGAATAGCCGCAGAAGTGGCACCTCTTGTCTCCTACATCGCCGGGTGGGTAACCGATAGCGAGTATGTGGAGCGGCTCTTCAGCGGGCAGTTCGGTGCCTCGTCGGCAGCTATCTGCAGCGGCTTGCAGGCGGCTGTCCTGGCGGCGGCAGCGGTGCTGCATTACCTGAAGGAGACCCAGAAGGGGGGACCGCTCCATCTGCGCGAACTGGAGGTCTACCGGAACCGCGAGTTCCTGCTCCTGGATGAAGCGACCCGGCGCAACCTGGAGTTGACCAGAACCATGGCCGACGGCAGACGCAAAGGCTCACTCCTCGGGCTTATGGATCACACGGTTACCCCCATGGGGGCGCGCAAACTGAAAAGCTGGCTCAACTACCCCCTGGTTGCCGTTGATGCCATCCGGCAGCGGCTTGATGCGGTCGAAGAGCTGGTTGCCGACTCCATCACCCTGGATGCCGTCCGCACTGCCCTTGGCGGCATTGCCGATATCGAGCGCCTCAACGGCAGGATCACGCTGGCCTCTGCTTCGGCCCGGGACCTGGTTGCCATGGGTGATTCGCTGGAGAAGCTTCCCGCTCTGCTGGCTGCAACTGCGCCCCTTGGCGCCAGACTCCTGGCCGCAACTGCAGCCGGAATTGACCCCTTGCAGGATGTTGCAGCGCTGATTCGCCGGGGGATTGCGGAAAACCCGCCATTCATCCTGCGTGACGGCGGGGTCATTGCCGACGGCTACAACAGTGAGCTGGACGAGCTGAGGAGCATCAGCCGGGAAGGTAAGGGCTTTATTGCCCAGCTGGAGGCCAAGGAGAAACAGCGCACCGGCATCAGCTCCCTGAAAATCCGCTTCAACAAGGTGTTCGGCTACTACATCGAGGTAACCCGGGCCAACCTGGCCGATATTCCGGCCGACTATATCCGCCGCCAGACCCTGGCCAATGCCGAGCGGTTCATTACCCCGGAGCTGAAGGAGTACGAAGACAAGGTCCTGGGCGCCGAAGCCCGGATCTGCGAGCTGGAGTACTCCCTGTTTCAGGAGATCCGGGTGCAGGTAGCGGCTGAAGGGGGCCGCATAGCGGCCACTGCCGACAACCTGGCCACTCTTGATGTGCTGGCATCCTTTGCCCGGCTGGCTGCCCTGTCCGACTACTGCCGTCCCGAGGTGAACAGTGAGGAGCGGCTCTCCATCAGTGATGGCCGCCACCCGGTCATTGAAGCGCTCAACCTGGGTGAGCGGTTTGTTCCCAATGACACCGAACTGGACAATGGCGAAAACCAGCTGCTGATCATCACCGGTCCCAACATGGCCGGTAAATCCACCTTCATGCGCCAGGTGGCGCTCATCACCCTCATGGCCCAGATCGGGAGCTTCGTGCCGGCCAGGGCAGCGGTCATCGGCGTCACCGACCGGATCTTTACCCGGGTCGGCGCGTCGGACAATCTGGCCAAAGGGCAGTCCACCTTCATGCTGGAGATGACCGAGACCGCCAACATCCTGCGTAATGCCACCCCGAAGAGCCTGGTCATCCTCGATGAGATCGGCCGCGGTACCTCCACCTTTGACGGGGTTTCCATCGCCTGGGCCGTGGCGGAGTTCCTCCACGACAACGCCCAGCACCGGGCAAAAACCCTGTTCGCCACCCACTATCATGAAATGACCGAGCTGGCGGTCACCAGAAGCGGGGTGAAGAACTTCAATATTGCCGTGCGCGAATGGAACGACCAGATAATCTTCCTGCGCAAGATCGTTGCCGGCGGCGCTTCTCACTCTTATGGCATCCAGGTGGCCAGGCTTGCCGGTCTGCCGCTGGCAGTGATCGAGCGCTCCAAGGAGATTCTGGCCAACCTGGAAAAAGGGGAGTTCTCCGCCGAAGGGGTGCCGAGAATTGCCAAAGGGAAGCGCCCTGCTGCGCCGTCAGCCCAGCTCTCTCTCTTCGACGACGGCTCGGCGCAAATCAGGCGCCGCCTTGAGGAGACGGATATTTCGGTCATTACGCCGCTTGAGGCGCTCAATCTTCTCGATGAACTGAGGAGGATGCTCTGATGCGCCGTATCGCCCTGCTGCTACTGACACTGTTAATAACGCTCACCATGGCCGTGCCTGTCTTCTCTGCAGAACCGGCAAAAAAGCGAAGCAGCAAGAGCGTCAAAAAGAGTTCCAAAACAAAAGGTAAAAAAACAGCTGCCACACGGAAGAGCTCGCCAGCCCCCCTGCCGGTGAAGCCTCTGCCGGGGAAAGTCCTCCTGACTGAGATGAAGCACTGGTCAACTCCTGACTATACCAGGGTTGCGGTTACCCTGAACCACGAGGTCTCCTTCGAAAAGCATGAGATCGCCAAGTCACCCGGTTCGGCCATCCCCAGCAGAATCTATTTCGATATCAACGGGGCAAAACTGGGCGCAGCCGTCAAGGAACTTGCCATAGGCGACGGCCTGCTGAAGAGCGCCCGTGCTGCCCAGTACAGCGCCGATACGGTCAGGGTCGTGCTGGATGTGGACAATATCAAGGACTACAAGATCTTCACCTTTGCCGACCCTTTCAGGATTATTGTCGATGTCAAGGGAGAGCGGCAGGCCTCGATCAGCGCACTGCCCCCGGCCATCGCAGCCTTGCCAGCCTCTACGGACGAGTCTGTGCAGAAGGAGCTTGCCAAGCTGGCACCTGATCAGCCGAAAGAGTCCCTTGTCCAAAAAGCGCCGCCACGGGCGCCGCTCAAGTCCGGCAAGGTCCGGCGGATTGTCGTCGATCCCGGCCATGGCGGCAAGGACCCGGGAGCGGTGGGGCCGAGCGGTCTGCAGGAGAAGGATGTGGTGCTGGCGATCGGCCTCTCCCTGGCGAAAAAACTGAAGAACGACCTGGGCCTTGATGTGGTCATGACCCGCTCCACCGATGTTTTCATCGAACTGCAGGAGCGCACTGCCATTGCCAACCAGGTGGGGGCTGATCTTTTTGTCTCCGTTCATGCCAATGCGGCGCTCAATCGGAGCGCTTCAGGGATCGAGACCTATTACCTGAACCTGGCCAAAACCGAGAAGGCGGCCCAGCTTGCCGCCAGGGAGAACGGCACCTCCCTGGAAAAGGTCAGCCTGCTGCAGGCGGTGCTCTTCGACCTGATGGCCAACTACAAGCTCAATGACTCTGCCCATCTGGCTGAAGAGGTGCAGAAGTCACTCTACCGGCGGATCTCCGGTCGTCACCCCTCCACAAGAAACCTTGGCGTCAAGCAGGGGCCGTTTTATGTGCTCGTCGGCGCCACCATGCCGAGCATCCTGGTGGAAAGCGCCTTCATCAGCAACGCCCAGGAAGAGGCCCGGCTCAGCGATCCCCAGTTCCTTGAGCAAACTGCCGAAGGGATTGTCGACGGGGTTCATGCCTACATAAGTTCGCTCAAGTAAAAGGACTGCTAGCCCATGGATTACACAATAGATCGTTATTTCCCTGATGAAACCCAGTATGGCGGCGATGCCGGCAAGGCTTCCTTCGAGGAGAAGCGGCCGCTCTACCTGGCCGGTTCACGGCGGTTTCTCTCCCATTACCGGGAAAAGATCAAGGGGATTCACCATGGCGGCGCCAGCGGTGCCGAGGTTGTCGGGCTGATCACCTCCATGACCGATACCGTGATCCTCAAGCTTTACAACTCCATTCTGGCTGACATGGCCGCTGACCAGGAGCTTCCTGAAATGAGCCTGGTGGCTGTGGGGGGGTACGGCCGAGGGGAGCTCAACCCGTTTTCCGACATCGACATCATGTTTCTCCATAACGGCAAGGCGCCCCAGGTCGTGGAGAGCATTTCCCAGAAACTGCTCTACTTCCTCTGGGACATGCGCCTGGATGTGGGCTACTCCGTGAGGACAATCAGCGACTGCATCGAGATGGGCAAGGGTGATTCAACGGTCAGGACCGCAATGCTCGACAGCCGCCACCTTGGCGGCAGCAGCTCGCTGTTCGACGAATTCTGGAAGACTTTCCAGAGTCAGCTGGTGGTCAAGGGGAGTGATTCTTTCATTAAGGACAAAATCCAGGAAATCGAGACCAGGCGGGGGAAGTACGGCTCATCGATCTATATCCTGGAGCCGAACATCAAGGAGAGCGAGGGTGGGCTGCGGGATATCCAGACAGCCATCTGGGTAGCCAAGCTCAAATTCAAGATTACGACCATGCGTGAACTGGTCATCAAGGGGGTGCTCTCCGAGGAGGAGGTCGAGGCCTTTGAGGCAGCCAAGTCCTATCTCTGGCGGCTGCGCAACGAACTACACTACCTGGCCGGCAGGAAGAACGACCAGCTCACCTTCGAGGCGCAGATTTCCCTGGCCGCATTCTGCGGTTTCCAGGACAAGGGCAAATCACTTGCCGTCGAGGAGTTCATGCGGGAGTACTATCTGCAGGCGACCCGTACCGAGCATCTGTCCGCCTCCCTCATCAGTCGCTGCCGCCGCCGTGACGACAGCCCCGGTAAGATTCTCGGCTATTTCATCAGAAGACCCCTTGGCGACGGGCTGTTTGTCATCCGGGGTGAACTGATCATCCCGGACGAAGCGGTGGTTGATGAGAATCCGGCGCTGTTGATGAAGGTTTTCGAAGCTGCCCAGAAACAGGGGGTCCGGCTTTCGGTCGATGTGAAGTCGCTCATCAGGCAGCGGCGGGACCTAATCAATGACAAGTTTCGCCGCAGCAAGGAGGTCAACAACTCCTTCTTCAATATCCTGCGGGCCGACAAAGGGGTTGTGGAAACCCTGAAGCTGATGCACCACCTGGAATTCCTCAACCAGTTCATACCCGAGTTCGAGCGGATCTACTGCAAGGTGCAGCACGACATCTATCACATCTTCACCGTCGATACCCACTCGCTCTTCTGCGTCGAGGAGATAGTCAGGCTCTGGCAGGGGGAGCATGCCGACGAGCTGCCCGATCTGCCCTCCCTGGCCAGGGAGCTGCAGAAGCGGGAGCTGATGCTGCTGGCGGTGCTGCTGCACGATATCGGTAAAGGCGAGGGGGGCGGGCACGCTGAAAAGGGTGCGCTCCTCTGCCGGACCATCGCCAGAAGGATGGGGCTGTGCAAGGAGGACAGCGAGCGGCTTGAATTCCTTGTCCGCCAGCATCTCCTTTTTGCCCACATTGCCCAGCGGCGCGACCTGCACGACGAGCGGATGATTATCGACTTTGCCCGCCAGATGGAGAGCAGCGAGAACCTGAAGATGCTCTACCTGCTCACCTATGCCGATGTCAAGGGGGTCGGGCCGGATGTCTGGACAGAGTGGAAAAAGATGCTGTTCCGGGAGCTGTTCGACAAGACCTACCAGGTGCTGGAACGGGGAGACTTCCGTCTTGAGGCAAGCGGTGAGCGGGTCAAGTCGGTGCGCCGCAAAGTGGCGACTCTCCTGGAAAACGAGCTCCCCCAGGCGGATGTGAAGGCCGAGTTGAAGGCCCTTACTACCAGGCATACGCTCTCCAATTCACCGGAGCAGATTGCCGAGCATGTCAAGATTCTCCATCTCCTCGAAACAGAGTCACTGGTGATCATGCTGGATCATCGGCAGGATCTCGGCTTTACCCATTTCACCATTGCCACCCGGGATATGCCGGCACTGTTTGCAAAAATCACCGGCGTCATGGCGGCCAATGGAGTCAACATCCTCGGGGCCCAGATCCACACCAGCAGTAACGGCAAGGCGCTGGATATCCTGCAGGTCAACTCGCCCCAGGGGTTCATCATTACCGATGAAAACCGCTGGAACAGGCTCAAGGCTGATATGCAGTCAGTTCTTGAGGGGAAAGTCAGGGTGCAGACTCTGGTTGACAAGCGGAAGAAAAGCAATCTGCTTGATGTCAAACCCAAACCACGGTTCCCGACCAGGGTGGAGATTGACAATGAGGTTTCTGTAGACTACACGGTCATCGATATCTATACCCATGACAAGGTCGGCCTGCTGTACAGCATCACCGCTACCCTGAGTGAACTCGGGCTTTACATCGGCGTGTCGAAGATCTCCACCAAGGTCGACCAGGCGGCAGACGTCTTCTATGTGCGCGATATTTTCGGCCACAAGATAACTGCCGAGGAAAAGCTGGCAGAGATCCGGAGCCGGCTGCAGCAGGCGATCGATTCGTGAATGAGTTCCTGGACATCTTTCTCGCCTGGCTCCTGGTGGAGAAAGGGCTGAGCCGCAATACCCTTGATGCCTACAGCCGGGACATCTGCGCTTATCTCGGCTTCCTGGAGAAAAGCGGCATTACGGAGCTCTCGCGGATCAAGCCGACCGATGTCGCCGGCTTCATCGCTGACCTGAGAGCGGCAGGGTTGTCGCCCCGCAGCCGTGCCAGGGCACTCTCGGCCATCAGGATGTTCCACCGTTTCCTGCTGATTGAACATCACTGTGACGCAAATCCGACTTCAGTCATTGAGTCGCCGCGGCTTCCCGGCAAGCTGCCGGCAACCCTCAGCAAGGATGAGGTTGAGGCGCTGCTGGCTTCACCGGTGGGGATCGATCCCATTAATGTTCGCGACCGGGCCATGCTGCAACTGCTCTATGCCACCGGACTGCGGGTTTCCGAGCTGGTTGCCCTGAAAATTTCCGATATCAACCTGTCGGCCGGCTACCTGCTCACCTCTGGTAAAGGTGACAAGGAGCGGCTGGTGCCCATCGGAGAGGCGGCAAAAGTCGCTCTGGAAGAGTATCTGCAGCTGCCCGCAGCAGCACCGGACAGTGAACGCAAGGGGCGGCCGTATCTTTTCCTCAGCCGGCTCGGAGAGAGGATGACAAGACAGGCTTTCTGGAATATTATAAAAAAACGGGCGTTGCAGGCAGGCATCAGGAGCGGCATCTCTCCCCATACCCTGCGGCACTCATTTGCCACCCATCTGCTGGAGAACGGGGCAGACCTGCGCAGTGTGCAGATGATGCTCGGCCATGCCGACCTTGCGACAACCCAGATATACACCCACATTAGCGGTGACCGGCTCAAGAAACTCCATAAAGAGATTCATCCGCGAGGGTGAAACGTTGAAAGGATATTTATGAAATACATAGTACTGCTTGGCGACGGCATGTCTGACGAGAAGCTTCCCCAACTGGACGGCAGGACGCCGCTGCAGGCCGCAAAAACACCGCATATGGATTTCATGGCAAAGCGTGGCAGCATCGGCCTGGCACAGACGGTGCCCGTT
>VEOV01000289.1 GCA_012026855.1 Geobacter sp. | reverse complement strand
TGGCAGCAGTTTCCCCGCCGCTCAGCTCGTAGTCACCTATGGAAATTGCGTCAGCGCTGTAAAGCTCTGCAACCCTCTCATCGACACCCTCGTATCTGCCGCACAGGATCACAAGACCCTTCTCAAGGGCCAGATCAGCGGCAAGTTTCTGGGTGAGCGGCCTGCCGGCGGGGGTCAGCATGATAAATCTCGAACCGGGTGAATGCTCATGGGCCGAATCGATAGCTGCGGATAAAGGCTCAACTTTCATCACCATACCCGCGCCGCCGCCATAGGGTGCATCATCAACGGTCCGGTGACGGTCAGTGGCAAAATCCCTGATATTGGTGGCTGAAAACTGCAGCAGCCCGCGCTCTATCCCCCTGCCGATGACGCCCGAGGTTGCAAACCCGGCGAACATATCGGGAAAGAGGGTCAATATGCTGAATTTCATAGATCAAAAAGCCCCTCTACAGGGGTTACTGTCATTTTCTTTGCGGCCACATCTATTGAAACAACCACATCCTCCAGCGCCGGGATGAGGATTTCCTCTTTCCCTGATGTGACCACATAAACATCATTGCTGCCGGTTTCGATGATACTTTCCAGGATGCCGAGGCTCCTGCCGGTATCGGTCACAACCTGCATACCGATCAGGTCATGCCAGTAAAACTCACCCTCTTCCACCGGAGGGAGCTGTGCACGCTTTATCAGAACTTCAGAACCTACAAAAGGGATAACCTGATTAATATCAGTATACCCCTTGAGAGCAACCAGAACCTTACGTCCATGGGACGAAACAGCCGCAATGTCATGCTCCACCGACTTGCCGGAAGCATTGCGCAGCAGTACGGACTTCAGATAGAGAAACGTTTCACCGGAGCCCGAATAAGGGACAATCCTCAACTGACCTTTAATGCCGTGAGTTGCCGCTACCTTGCCCAGCAGAATCAGGTCAGTTCCAGTCATTACTCGACAATCTTGAGGATGGCCTTCTTGTTATCCTTGGTCGAAACAGCATTCAACAGAGTACGAACAGCTTTTGCAGTCCGCCCCTCCTTACCGATAATACGCCCCATATCCTCTTTTGCGACAGTAAGCTTGATGACGGTAGTATCTTCTTCCATCTCTTCAGTGGCTTTTACCTGTGAAGGGTCATCAACAAGCGCTTTGGCAATCGTCTCTACTAGCTGTCTCATGTCGGTATCCTCTGTATCGCTGGAATATCCGGCGTGCCGGTTTTATGAGTCAATCAGGCAGCTTTTGCGTTGAACTTGGCCCATACACCTGCGTTTTTGAGCAGCTGACGCACGGTGTCGGTCGGCTGAACACCCTTGCCGAGCCATTCGAGAGCTTTCGCCTCGTCAATTTTGAACTGTGCCGGATTCTGATTTGGATCGTATGTGCCAACATTGGCGATGAATCTGCCGTCTCTTCTTGCACGCTCATCAGCAATAACAACCTGATAGAAAGGTTTCTTTTTTGCGCCTGCACGTGCCAGTCTGATTTTTACAGCCATTTGTTCCTCCTGATTTTCGTACGGTAAAACCGCTTCGATATATGTTTAAACCTAAAAGGGGAGCATCCCTCTGCCCATCCCTTTCATACCCTTCATGCCTTACATCAGCCCCATCGGCCCCATCTTCTGCAGCTGTTGCATCATCCGTTGAGCATCGACGAAACGCTTGAGAAGCTGGTTCACTTCCTGGACGGAAGTACCGCTCCCCTTGGCGATGCGCAAACGCCTGCTGCCGTTGATAATGGTATGGTTGGCCCGCTCCTTCATGGTCATGGAGTTGATGATCGCCTCGATCCGCTTCATCTCCTTCTCGGGCGGGGCCATCCCTTCCATCTGCTTCATAACCTTCCCCATGCCTGGGATCATCCCCATGATGGAGTCCAGTGAACCGAGCTTCTTGACCTGCTGCAACTGACTTCTGAAATCCTCAAGGTCGAACTTGTTCTTCTTGAGTTTCTCCTGAAGCCGCTTCGCCTCACCCTCATCAACGACAGAATGAGCTTTCTCCACAAGGGTAAGCACATCCCCAATGCCGAGGATGCGCGACACCAGCCGGTCGGCATGGAAAACTTCAAGGGCGTCCAGCTTCTCGCCAAGACCGACGAATTTGACCGGTTTGCCGGTTACCGCCTTAATGGAGAGGGCCGCGCCCCCTTTGGCATCACCGTCAAGCTTGGTAAGAATAACCCCTGTTATGCCGAGACGGTCGTTGAAACCGGAGGCAACATTCACCGCCTCCTGGCCGGTCATTGCGTCGGCAACGAACAGGATCTCCTGGGGTTGTACAACGTCCCTGATGCGAACCAGTTCGTTCATCAGGAAGTCATCGATCTGGTGACGACCGGCAGTATCCAGGATGACTGTATCAAGGCCGTTCAGCTCAGCGTAGCGCAGAGCAGCACTGCAGATATCAACCGGATCCTGACTCGGATTGGAGCCGAACACTTCTATATTCAGCTGAGCCCCAAGGGTTTTCAGCTGATCAATAGCCGCCGGCCGGTACACGTCGGCAGGCACCAGCAGAGGGCGCCTCTTACCTGACCTGAGGAACCTGGCAAGCTTGCCGCAGGAAGTTGTCTTGCCTGCCCCCTGTAGCCCGACCATCATGATCGGCACCGGAGGTTTGACCGCCAGGTTCAGAGAGTTATCCTCTCCTCCCCCCATGAGAGCAACAAGCTCATCATGAACTATCTTGACAACCTGCTGGCCGGGAGAGAGACTCTTGAGAACCTCGGTACCGACAGCACGCTGGCGAACCCTCTCAACAAAATCTTTGACAACCTTGAAGTTTACATCGGCCTCAAGAAGCACAAGGCGCACCTCGCGCAGTGCGTCCTTGATATTGTCTTCTGTCATAACCCCCTGACCGCGGAGTTTTTTAAAGACCAGTTCAAGCTTATCGGAGAGATTCTGAAACATCAACCTGCCATCACTACCCGGGATTCAGAACAACGGCAGTCTGGGCAGACATACCCCTGTAAAGGGGCAACTATAAAGGAGTACAGCTATTTTTGTCAAGACAAAAAACTAATGTGGTTTCTGCTTCCCGATTGCCCTTTGTTTACCTCTCTGCTAGAGTAAATCCATGGGTAATATCTGCATAATCTGTGCAATCCCCCAGGAGACCAGACAGCTGCTGGCAAAGTTCCCTCAAAAGGGCTGCTGCAAAGTTGCCGGCTTCAAGTCATGGCAAGCTGCTTCAGCAAAGCACAGTATTACTATTATCGAATCGGGCATTGGCCGTGAAAATGCAACAAGGGCAGCAACAGCTGCCTTTTTAAACATAAAGCCGGACTATGTTATAAACGGCGGCTTTTGTGGGGCACTGACTGCCGACCTGCAGGTCGGTGATATCGTTACCGCCAATACAATTCATATACTTGACAAGGGCGTGCCGGGACAAACCATTACAGTTGGCGCATCCTTGAACGACTCAGCGCTAAAGGGATTCGCCGCTGCTGACTTCATCTCTGCTGACAGCATCCTGGGCAAAAGCGAGTTCCTGAAATCGTTTCCATCCCTGACAACTGCAGTGGTTGACATGGAGAGTTATGCCGTTGCCGCTGTCTGCAAAGAATACGGCATACCATTCATCGCTGTCAGGGCCGTAAGCGATGGGCTTGACACCGATCCCAGCCTGCTTTTCCGGGCCGTAGCCGATCAAGACTTCAACATCAGGCTGCCGGCAGTAATTTCCGCAGTTATCAGCAGGCCATCTTTCCTGCGCCAGCTGTTTACTCTGGCAAAAGGCGCAAGAATCGCCGGCAAAACTTTGGCAACAACGCTTGTCACCGTTCTGGAGAGGTTATGAAACAGTCTGCAAAAACTGCTCTTCTGCTCATGCTCACCCCCCTGATTTTCTCCTGCAGCAGTAATGCGACTGCATGGACCCCATACCTGTTCAACGGCACCGGCTTTCAACCCTCCATGGATGCCCCGTCGAAGGCCCTATGGGTCCGCCCGGGATTCTTTCCCTACAGCGGCCAGGACTCACCGCAGGCAGCAGCCAATATCAAGCTCCCCAAAGGCACCGGCGCAGTTGCCGGCATCTGCTACCTGCAGACCAGTGGCGGTAAAATCGCCAATCAGAACATGATCACCCCTTTGCCGGACGAACAGATCACCATGAAGCTGGTCGGCGAAGGTGTTTTTGTCTCAAGAACAGATGAGAACGGCTACTTTACCGACGCCCTCTATCCGGGCGACTACGAATTCTACTGCCGCGGCATGAAGGTCACTGGGAAAATACGCCAGGGAGAGACCACATTGATTCCGATTAGGGGCGGAAAAAGGATGGCTGACTGATGCGAAAATTCACAGCAACAGCTTTAACTTTATACCTGTTAGCAGCCGGATTCTCCTACGCCGCCGAACTGGACAACTACTATCTCGAACAGTTCGGCGAAAGCGTTCCGACCGCTACGAAAGCAGTTCTGAAAAGTGCGTCTGCACCACAACTGCGCAAATGCGACATGCCGGTCAGAAAAGCTGTCAGAAACGACTGGAATAAACTTGAGAACAGCACACAGAAGACTCTGTCAAAATACCTTTCAAAGCCTGTACTGCTCGGCGAAAGCACAGCCTCGTCCTCAGGGGGACATTTCATTATTCACTATGCAACCACCGGCAGTGATCTACCGAATCCGGTGGCACCATATACCGTTGCAAGCTGGGTACAGAAAGTTGCCGATACATTTGAAGAGGTTTATGCCAAGGAGGCTACCCCAAGCGGCATGGGGTACTCCCCGCCTGCAACACCGTATCATGTTTACCTGCAGCAGCTTGCCAACAGGGGGGCTTTTGGTTTCACCGACCCTGTTACTGATAGCAATAATTTTGTCATTTTGACCGGCCAATCAGCTTCAAGCTATATAACCATTGACAACGATTTTTCAGACAGTCTCTATCATCCCTACAATGGCCTCCCCGGCCTGCAGATAACAGCAGCCCATGAATTTCATCATGCCATTCAGTACTTCTACAACTATTTTTTCGAGTCATGGTATGCCGAAGCAACTTCGACCTGGATGGAGGATGAAGCCTACGACACGGTTAATCAGCTATATACTTACTCCAGCGACTACCTGCTATCACCGACAACGAGCCTGAATACACCAGTTTCAATATATACCGGGGGGGGGTACGGTCGGTGGATTTTTAATCGCCTTATTGCAGAGAATCACAACACTTCTTCAATCAGGTTAATTTGGGAGAAACTGCGCAACACATCATCTAACGGCAACGACATCCAGATGATACCGGTTATCAACAGCAGCTTGAATGATCAGTCGAGCAGCTTCAGCAACGAATTTTCACTCTTTGCCAAACGGCTCTATAAGCAGGACTGGACTTCTCACACCAACGAATTGTCACTACTCTACAACGTACCGCTGGCAATCAATGCAACATATACAAACTTTCCCGTAAACACTGCATCTTCCCCACTGCCGACTGCGACCCTACCTGCTTATTCCTTTGGATACTACAAGTTTCAGCCGACAAATTCGTCAGTACCGATAAACCTGAGAATTTCACTCTCTGCCACAGCCGGGCTTAATGTAACCGCCCTGAAAAAAACTACCGGCGGCATCATAACCGAATACCCGCTGACTACCAACGGCGGCCCACTGATTATTGATTCCTTCGGAGTACCGGGGGTTTCTGAAG
>VEOV01000174.1 GCA_012026855.1 Geobacter sp. | reverse complement strand
TGGCTTCATCTGCGGAGAGCTGCTCTCCGGCGATGATCCGTGCTGCCAGATTGTTGAGAAGAATTGTCATGTTAAACCTCCGGCTCTCTGGTAGCATGGTGGGTTTTGTCTTGTCAACCCGAAATTGATTTACGGTTGACGGTGTTGCTCTTTTATTAACGGCAAAGCTGTTGCCCGTGGCATTTGGCTGTGCTATTAATAACTGTTCTAAATTAAGTCCGGGGTAATTCATGACGCAGGAGAAGGTTCTCCCTTTCATAGAGCATCTGGTTGAGCTGCGCAAACGGTTGATCGTCATTGTTGTTGCCGTGGTTATCGGCATGGGGGTTGCCTGGAACTTCTCGACCGACATCCTGGCGTTCATCGAAAAGCCGATCACCGGCAAAACCTATCTGACCGAGATCAAGAAGTCGGTCTACTCGGAAGTCAAGCAGCGCTTCCCCTCCATCTACAACCGTTACCAGCTGGAAAAGGAGATGACCACCACGGTCAAGGACCGTCGGCTCAACTACAGCGCTCCGCTGGAGCCGTTTTTCGTGCAGTGCAAGATCTCCTGTATTGCCGGTTTCATCATTGTGCTCCCCATTGTCTTCTACCAAATCTGGCTGTTTATCGCTCCCGGGCTGACCTTCAAGGAGAAGCGGCTGGTGGTGCCGTTTGTGACAGCCAGTACCCTGACCTTTTGCGTCGGCGCACTCTTCTTCCTGATCATCATCTGGCCGGTGATCATCAATTTTTCCCTCTCCTATGAGCTGGAAGGTCTGCAGAGCTGGTTCAACCTGTCTGCCTATGTCAATTTCTGCCTCCGGCTGATCCTGATCTTCGGGCTGATTTTCGAGCTGCCGGTAATCACCCTGCTGCTGGCCAGGCTTGGCTTCGTCTCCTATGCACTGCTTGCCAGGAACCGCAAATATGCGCTGCTGGCCAGCTCCATCATCGCCGCTTTCCATGCCGACCTGATTACCATGTTCGTGATCATGGTCCCCCTGTACCTGATGTATGAGGTCAGTGTCTGGGTGGCCTTCCTGTTCGGCAAAAAACGGGCGATTCCGGCCGCAGAGGGGGACGCGGCATGATTATCTACCGCTCTCTGGCAGAGATCGGGACCCCCCTGCGGGATGCCGTGGTGACCATCGGCAATTTTGATGGTGTCCATCTCGGCCACCGGGAGATTTTCCGCAAACTGAAGCGGGAGGCGGCTGACATCGGCGGCGTCTCGGTGGTGGTAACCTTTGATCCCCATCCATTGAAAGTTCTGTCGACACCAAGGAGTGTCGCCCTGATCAGCACCGTTGAGGAGAAGATCACACTGATCGAGGCTTCCGGTGTTGATTATCTGGTTATTATTCCGTTCACCATGGAATTTGCTGCCATTGCTGCCGAAGAGTTTGTCAGGGAGATCCTCGTTACCAGGCTCGGCATGAAGCGCCTGGTCATCGGCCATGACTATGCCTTTGGCCGCAACCGGGAAGGGAATGTGAATCTGTTGCGACGGCTTGGCGCCGAGCTGGCCTTTGCCGTTGAGGAACTTGCTCCCATCACCGATGGCACTGTTGTTTACAGCAGTTCACTGGTGCGCCGGATGATCCTTGCCGGTGAGGTGGCTAATGTCGTTCACTTCCTGGGGAGAAATTTTTCCGTTGCCGGCTGTGTGGTTCATGGCGAGAAGCGGGGCAAACTGCTCGGTTTTCCCACGGCCAACATCGCTACGGACAAGGAGCTGATCCCCCTTGACGGTGTCTACGCGGTCAAGGTGAGAATCGCCGACACCCTTTATGACGGCGCCTGCAACATCGGCAACAACCCCACCTTCCACGGGGGGAAACGAACTGTTGAAGTTTTCATCTTCGATTTCACCGGCGAGCTGTACGGTGAAGAGGTCCGGGTCTACTTCTTCGAGCGGCTGCGGGGCGAAGAGAAGTTTGCTACCGTGGATGAGCTGGTGGCGGCCATTGGCCGTGACGTGGACCAATGCCGCAGCATCCTCTCCCAGCGGCAGCTGGTGGTCTATACCGATTATCTGGAGGGGTTATGAACCGTTCGGGCCGGGTGGATGCCAAGTTCCTGATCGGTATCGGCATCAGTCTCTTTTTCCTGGTGCTGCTTTTCAGGAAGATAGATTTCAACCAGTTGGCGGCGGCCTTCAGGACACTGGATTACCGCTATCTGGCCGCAGCCATCCTGGTAACCCTGTTCAGTATCTCGTTCAGGGCGGTGCGCTGGCATTATCTGATTCTGCCGATGAAGCGGGCCAGACCGCGTTACCTGCTGTCAGCCACCGTCATCTGCTATCTGGGGAACAACCTGCTTCCGGCAAGGCTGGGGGAGTTCCTGCGGGCCATGGTGCTGGCCGAAAAAGAGGAGCTTGAGGTGAGCGCAGTGTTTGCCACCCTGGTGATCGACCGGCTCTTTGACGGTTTTTCCGTGCTGCTTATCCTGGTGGTGACCTTTTTTACCATAACCCTGCCGCCGGGGATGGAGAAGGTGCAGCAGGGGTTGGTGACCGGCGGTTATGTTACCCTGGCGCTCTACGTTGCAGTAATCGGCTTTCTCGTGCTGCTCAAGCGGGTCACCGCCAGGACTCTGCATGTTGTCGGTGTGGTGCTGTCACCTTTTCCGAAAGGCCTGAGCGACCGGATCATCCCGCTGCTCGGCTCCTTTATCTCCGGCATCAGGCTGTCAAACCGGCCGGGTGAGCTGCTGGCCATTCTCTTCTCATCCATGGTCATCTGGGTGAGTGCTGCCTGGCCCATCGATCTGGTGCTGAAGGCATTCGGCATAACGCTGCCAATTACGGCATCGCTCTTTATTCTGGTCTTCCTGGTGTTTGCCGTGATGGTGCCGGCGTCACCGGGATATGTGGGGACATATCACGCCGCCTGCATGTATGGCTTGATGGCGTTCAACATACCAAAAGAGCTTTCCCTGAGTGTAGCTTTGGTCGTACACGCAGTAAGTTTCTTCCCGGTCATATTTTACGGGTTCTACTTTCTGTGGCGTGACAGGATATCTTTTACCGCTCTTAAATCGGCTGGCAACAGCAAGGGGTGAATCGTGTTGGATAAATTCAGCAAGCAGCTTGATCCATATGCAATTTCTGCGTTCATAATCCCGTTGTTCATCTATCTATTGACCCTGGCGCCTTCGGTTACCTTTTTTGACAGCGGCGAGTTCATTACCGCTGTTTCCTGTCTTGGATCACCCCATTCGCCCGGCTACCCCCTGTTCGTGAATTACGCCAAGCCGTTTACCTGGCTCCCCTTTGGCAGCGTAGCTTTTCGGGTGAATTTTGCCACTGCCGTTTCCGGTGCCCTTGCCTGTTTTGGCGTTTATCTGCTGACCCGCTGGCTCCTGAGAGGTGAGGAGTCTGCCTCGGGTAACAATCCTGTCCTGGGCCGATTAACGGCTGTTTGCGCGGCGCTTGCTTTTACCTGTACGCCCCGTCTCTGGCTGCAGTCCAACCATGACAAGCCTTACCCACTGGTGGCGTTTCTGGTGGCAACCACACTTTATCTGGTCTTTCGCTGGCGGGAGTCCTACGATGCAGGCGCGGAGCGCCCCTCTTACATCTATGCCGCTGCCTTTATTGCCGGGCTTTCCACCGGGGCCCACCAGACTGTTGTCCTGATGATACCTGCCTATGCTTTTTTGATACTTACCAAGGACTGGCGGATAATTTTCAGGGTGCGCGATTTTATTATTGCTTTCACCTGTGGTCTGCTCGGGTTTGCCATCAATCTGCACCTCCCCATCAGGGCCACAAAAATGCCGCTGCTCAACTGGGGTAATGCCCAGACCAAAGACCAGTTCCTCTGGCATTTTCTGCGGCGCGGTTATCCGACAGAGCAGGTTGACAGGGATCTGTCGCTGCTCTGGAGCCAGATCAATGCCTTCAGTGTGCCGTTCGAGTTTACGGCCGCCGGCATGTTCCTGATGATTGTCGGCATGATTGCCATATTCATGCGTCGCAAGGCCGAAGTTATCTCATACTTTATCGCCCTGACCTGTTTCCTGCTGGTGATCGTCGGCTACTTCAATACGCCTGCCGAGACGATTTTCCTAACCGAAGAGTTTTTTACACCGATATATCTTTTTTCAGCCGTATTCATCGGCGTGGGGATTTTCTTTCTGGCTTCAAGACTGCTCAATCTGGGGATTCTGCAGAGAGTGACCCCTGGTGTGCTGAAGTTCAATGTGGCCCTGCTCATGTTCTCCCTGCCGGCTGTGATCTGTGCGAAAAACTATATTAAAAACGATCAGCACCTGAATTATATCGCCTACGATTATGGCTCAAATGTCATCCGCTCTGCCCCCCAGGGCGCCGTACTCTATACCTGGGGAGACAGCGGGGCTTTCCCGCTCTGGTATATCCAGGGTGTTGAGCGGATGCGTGAGGATCTGGATATCGTCCACACGCCACACCTTGTTTTTGACTGGTATCTGGATGCCTTCCCGCGCGTTTTTACCAACAGTGTTCTCAGGAGATTGCCGCTGGATTCAATATCACCCGAGAATGCCCTGTTGTACGCTGCG
Organism: Geobacter sp.; assembly: GCA_012026855.1. Classification (GTDB taxonomy): domain Bacteria; phylum Desulfobacterota; class Desulfuromonadia; order Geobacterales; family DSM-12255; genus VEOV01. Next base: position 4,920 of record VEOV01000174.1, on the reverse strand, counting down.
GGTGAGCAGTACCCGTCCCGCCCCATAGTCGTTGACTACTCTACCCGCTATTCAGTGCCATTCAGGGAGTACAGGTTCCTGCAGAGAGGGGTTGTTTATCAGCTTGTTGCAGACAATGCACAGATGAAGACCTCTCCGGATCTTTCCGTCTGGGATATTTATGCTATCCGGGGATTCATGGGGAACGAGATGTTTTTCCGCGATCTTGATACCGGCAAGGCCATCCTCATTTATGCAAACAGCAGGATAGAGGGAGCCGAAACGCTCATCGCTGAAAACCGCCTGGGCGAGGGGATTGAAAATCTTCGCATTGCAGCAATGATAGCTCCTGAAGTTGCCCCTGAAGTGGCTCAGGTGCTGGCTAGATTCGGCGTGAGATGATTTTCATCAGAATCACGATAAACTTGACACTGTTGCAGGACGGAATTACTATCAATCTTTAAAGTGACGCTCGTGTCAAAGAGCTTGGCCACTTCTCTTTTATAGGGGTTTTTATGCAGATTAGCCGTCTTGGGGATCTACTGGTATCAAATAATCTGATCACCAGGGAGAACCTTGCCAAAGCTCTCGAAGAGCAAAAAGAATCTTCAGGACAGCTCAGGCTTGGCACCATCCTTATCAAGAACGGATTTATTTCAGAGCAGGATCTGACCTCCTTTCTGTCAAAACAGTATGGTGTACCCTCAATCAACCTCGCCGAACTGGAGGTTGACCAGGCTGTTGTCAAAATAATCCCTGGCGATGTCGCCCAGAAATATCAGATTGTTCCTGTCAATCGCGCCGGAGCTACCCTGATTGTCGCCATGAGCGACCCTTCCAATATCTTTGCCATCGATGACATCAAGTTCATGACCGGCTACAACGTCGAGGTCGTGGTCGCATCCGAGGCGGCAATCAAGAGCGCCATTGACAAATTTTATGACCAGAGCGCTTCCCTTGCCGATGTCATGGGCGATCTGGACATGGAGGATTTCGAGGTTGTCGGTGAGGACGAAGAAGTTGATGTCTCCTCCCTGGAACGTGCCACTGAAGACGCCCCGGTAGTCAAGCTGGTCAACCTGATTCTGACTGACGCCATCAAGAAGAAGGCGAGCGATATTCATATCGAGCCCTATGAGCGCACTTTCCGTGTTCGCTACAGGATTGACGGTGTTCTTTACGAAGTGATGAAGCCCCCGTTGAAGCTGAAGAATGCCATTACTTCCCGGGTCAAGATCATGGCAGAGCTGGATATTGCCGAACGGCGCCTTCCCCAGGACGGCCGGATCAAGATCAAGCTTGGTGGCGGCAAGGACATGGATTACCGCGTGTCCGTTCTGCCGACGCTGTTCGGCGAAAAGATCGTCATGCGGCTGCTGGACAAGTCAAACCTGCAGCTGGATATGACCAAGCTCGGCTATGAGCCGGATGCTCTGGAACGCTTTCAGCATGAAATCCACAAGCCTTTCGGCATGTGTCTGGTAACCGGCCCGACAGGTAGCGGCAAGACGGTTTCTCTCTATTCAGCCCTCTCCGAGTTGAACAAGACTACAGAAAATATTTCCACGGCCGAAGATCCGGTCGAGTTCAACTTTGCCGGTATCAACCAGGTGCAGATGCACGAGGATATCGGTCTGAACTTTGCTGCCGCTCTCCGTTCCTTCCTGCGCCAGGATCCGGATATCATCATGATCGGCGAGATCCGGGACTTCGAGACTGCCGAGATTGGCGTCAAAGCCGCTCTGACCGGCCACCTGGTGCTTTCCACCCTGCATACCAATGATGCCCCGTCCACCATCAACCGTCTCCTCAACATGGGTATCGAGCCTTTCCTCGTTGCATCTGCGGTAAACCTGATAACTGCGCAGCGTCTGGCCAGAAGGGTATGCAGTGAGTGCAAGGTTGTTGAGGATGTGCCGGTAAAGGCCCTGATTGATGCCGGGGTACCGGCTGAGGAGGCCAAGGATTATGTCTGCTACAAGGGTACCGGCTGTGCCAAGTGCAACGGTACCGGCTACAAGGGGCGGGTCGGTTTCTATCAGGTCATGCCTATGCTGGAGCCGATTCGTGAGCTTATTCTCAATGGCGCCAACACTGCCGAGATCAAGCGTGAATCAATGAGGCTCGGTGTCAAAACCATGAGGCAGTCAGGCCTTACGAAAGTCAAGGAGGGGGTAACCTCCATTGAAGAAGTTCTACGCTGTACGGTTTCCGACGACTAGGAGAAATTATGGTAAATCTTCATCAACTTCTCAAGGAGCTTGTTGACCGCAACGGCTCCGACCTGCACATTACTACCAACTCTCCACCTCAGCTCAGGATTGACGGAGAGTTGACGCCGACAAACCTGCCCCCCATGTCCGCGGTGGAGACAAAGCAGCTCTGTTACAGCGTACTGACCGAATCCCAGAAGCACAAGTTCGAGGAGGAGAACGAGCTTGATCTCTCCTTTGGTGTGAATGGGCTCTCCCGTTTTCGTGGCAATATTTTTGTGCAGAGAGGGGCCGTAGCAGGGGTATTCCGGGTTATTCCGTACAAGATTCTCACCTTCGAAGAACTTGGTCTGCCCCAGGTTTGTAAAGACCTTTGTGAGAAATCGCGGGGCCTGATTCTGGTCACCGGTCCGACCGGCAGTGGCAAGTCAACAACCCTTGCCTCGATGATTGACAAGATTAATCTCGAACGTCACGACCATATTGTGACTATCGAGGACCCGATTGAGTACCTGCACCCCCATAAAGGTTGTCTGGTTAACCAGCGCGAAGTCGGCGCTGATACCAAGGCGTTCAAGAATGCCTTGAAGTATGTCCTCCGTCAGGACCCTGATGTTGTTCTTGTGGGTGAGTTGCGAGATCTGGAAACCATCGAGGCTGCCTTGACACTGGCTGAAACAGGCCACCTCTGTTTTGCGACCCTGCATACCAACTCATGCGTGCAGACCATCAACCGGATTATTGATGTTTTCCCCCCGTATCAACAGACCCAGGTCAGGACACAGCTCTCTTTTGTTCTTGAGGGGGTGCTGTCACAGATATTGATCCCCAAGGGAGGGGGGGCTGGCCGTGCGCTTGCTCTCGAAGTCATGGTGCCGAACCCTGCGATTCGCAACCTGATAAGAGAGGACAAGATACATCAGATTTATTCACAGATGCAGGTCGGTCAGGACAAATTCGGCATGCAGACCATGAATCAGTCACTTTACTCGCTCTACACCCGTAAACAGATTTCCCTTGATGATGCCATGGGAAGATCTTCCGAACCGGATGAGCTGAAACAGTTGCTTGGTGCGGGCACCACCATGCAACGCAGACCGATGATGCGCTAGTTCAATAGGGGAGCAGAATCATGCCTAAATTTACGTGGGAAGCCAGAACCAAGGCAGGGGCGCAGCAAAAAGGGGTCATGGATGCAGCCAATGAAGCCATGGTCGAGGCGCAACTCAAGAAATTCGGCTTTACCAGTATAACTGTAAAGCAGGAAAAGGCTGCCTTTAAGTTCAGCCTTGGTGGCGGCGGCAAAGTAGATACCAAGGATCTGGTAGTATTTACCAGGCAGTTTGCGACCATGATCGACTCGGGCTTGCCGTTGGTACAGTGTCTGGATATCCTTGCCGGGCAGCAGACAAACCAGTCCTTTAAAACAGCCCTGTATAACATCAAGGAGTCAGTAGAGAGCGGTTCAACTTTTGCCGATGCTCTGGCAAAACACCCCAAGATTTTCGATCAGCTTTATGTCAACCTGATTGCTGCCGGTGAGGTTGGGGGTATTCTGGATACGATTCTCAACAGGCTGGCGGCATATATCGAAAAAGCATTGAAACTGAAAAAGCAGGTCAAGGGTGCCATGGTTTATCCGGCAACCATCATTTCCATTGCGGTTGTGGTTATCGGCGTCATCCTGGTTTTTGTTATCCCGACCTTTGCGAAGATGTTTGCCGACTTCGGCGGTACTCTGCCGACGCCGACACTCATAGTTATCGGCATGAGTAATTTCCTCCAGAAATACATTATCGTCATTATTGCCATTTTCTACGGGATAAAAGTTGCCATCGGCAAGTATTATGCTACCCCTGTCGGGCGTAAATCCATGGACAGGCTCTTTCTCAGGATGCCGGTCATCGGCGTGCTCATCAGAAAAGTTGCCGTTGCCAAGTTTACCAGGACCCTCGGGACCATGATCAGCAGCGGTGTACCGATCATGGACGGTCTTGATATTGTTGCCAGGACTGCCGGCAACAAGATTGTCGAAGAGGCCATCTACAAGGTTCGTCAGGCCATATCCGAAGGTAAGACCATGGCCGAACCTCTGGCAGAAAGCGGCGTTTTCCCTCCCATGGTCGTGCAGATGATCTCTGTCGGTGAAGCTACCGGAGCCATGGATGCCATGCTGGGCAAGATTGCTGATTTCTACGATGAAGAGGTGGATGATGCGGTCGGTAATCTTACCTCGATGATGGAACCGCTCCTCATGCTGTTCCTCGGGACAACGGTCGGTGGGCTGGTTGTTGCCATGTATCTGCCAATCTTCAAGCTTGCCGGAGCGGTCGGCAACTAAATGACTGAAAACAAGAAAAATCTGGCCTGGCTTATCTTTATCAGGCTACTGGTAGTATCACTTTTCCTGGCATCAATTACCTACTTCAATATCAGACAGCCGGATTATTTCCCTGACGCGATGCTCAGGGGGGTGACCCGGCTGATTATTTTTACCTATGTTTTTTCAATCTTTTCCCTGCTTGCTTTAAGATATGTAAAATCATCGGTACTGCTTGGCTACGCCCAGATTGTCTGGGAATCCTTGTTTGTCTCCATTCTGGTCATAATTACCGGTGGCATAACTTCTACTTATTCTTTTTTCTTCAACCTGGCGATCATCAATGCAAGTTTTCTCTTCGGCAGGCGGGAAGCTTTATGTACAGCCGGCTTATGCGGTGTTATCTAT
>VEOV01000256.1 GCA_012026855.1 Geobacter sp. | reverse complement strand
TTGGTCAGCAGTGAGACAAAACTTTGCTCCGGCCATTTCCGGAAGGTGAAGAGGTCGCCCGAGTTTACGTTGACTATGATTAACTCTTCATCTGGTTGAAGATTAAACCTTGATCTAAGCTCCGCCTCGAGATCCCGTCGGAATGATGGTAAGGATATGTTGCTGCTTTCAGGTGGTGGCAGCAGTTCAAGTGCATTGGCGTAAGCGAGATATATCTGGGATATGTGCCTGTAAAAATTGAATGTTACCTTGTGTGTGAGGATCCCTTCGGGACGGATCTTGCGGTGAAAAAGTCCAACCCGGATTGGAGCACGGGAGAATGCGGCTATCAACAAGGGGAATTTGGCAAAAAACTCAAGATCTATGGAGAGGTCGAATCTGGTGGTCAGCAGCGAAATAATGAGTTTGATCAAGCTTTTGATGAATGCCAGCGGTGAATTGAAGTCAACAATGAGCACACTGTCCGCAAGTCCGCACAGGGAAAGGATTTCCCTGTTTGATCCTATGGTTACGAAGGTTATGGTTGCCTGCGGGTAGTTACAGCGCAGTGCGCTGATCAGTGGAATCGCCTGGAGAATGCTGCCCATGCCGAAGTATTTCTGGATCAGGATCCGTTCTACCTTGCTGTTATCCGGCAGATTACAGGCCGGCATGAGGGAGTGTTTCAAGCGGAGCAGCACTCCCACTATCCTGCAAAGGAACATGCCGAGGTTATCATCGATTATGCGCATGAAGCGGTAAGTCATCTAAGGTACCTATTATGATAAGCCGGTCAGAGAAATCGCTTCAAAAAGCCATAAACACGGTCCTCTATCAGCAACTGATAGAGGCCGTGCCGGAAACGAAACAGCGCCAGCGGTTTGTATAACCATGCAAGCAGCTTGATAAATGAATACTTTATGCTTCCTTTTGCAGTCATTTTGAATATCTTGCCATCTATGAAATACATGCTGAGAAACATCATACGAACAAACTGGTTATGCTGCGGCGTCATCCAGGCCGGATTGTAATCAGACGCTTCAAGTTCATATGTCTCCCATTCCTTCAGGTTGACAGGGGGGCGGTAGCCATGTAGTAGCGCCAGGTCGTAAAGCTCAGTTCCTGGTAAAGGTCTCGGCTTGTTCAGTGGGATCACAATGCAGCGAGGGTTCTCGTCGATCAGTTGCAGGATCAGATCCCGGGTTGCCTTTGTCTCGTCAAGAGTTTCTGTCGGGAAGCCAACGATAAAGTTGTAATAGGCAGTAATTTCCGGGTGTTGCGCCAGTTTTCTGTTTGCCATCAGGATCTGGTCAACGGTGATATTCTTTTTCATGAGCGAAAGAAGCCGATTGCACCCCGACTCGACACCGATGTGCATGCTGGCGGTGCCTGCGTCAGCCAGTTTGCGCAGAAAGCCGTCGTCCATGGCCAGTATTTCGTTTATTCGTGCTCCCCGGAAGCCGAGTTTTACCTGGATGCCGCGTTCTTTGATGCCGTCAATAATTGCTTCAACATGCTGAAGGTCGACAAAGGAATCATCATCGATAAAGTAGATCATGGTTGCGCCGAAGCGCTCCTGTACCATGGCTATATGGGCGACAACCTCGCTTGCCGGGAGAGGCACCCATTTCCGGTCAAGCCGGGCATAAACGGCAGGTGAGCTGCAAAAGGCGCACTGATAGGGGCACCCCATGACGCTGTACATCGGAAAAACAGTCTCATTCTCGTCTATGTGGCGGTAGGCGGAGAAGTCAGGAATAAGATGGTACGGGATCTCCCGGTAGTCGATGAATTCAAACGATGGTGCAGTCTCGTTATGAATGGTCCGGCCGCTTTCATTGCGCCATGACAGGCCGTCGATCAGCTCGAAAGCCACACTGTCCGGTGCTTGAAGCAGTCGCCTGGCAAGCTTGCGGAACGGTTCCGCACCATAGCCTCTGATAATGATATCAATTGACGCCTCCTGCAGAACATCATGGGGGCTGAAGGTGGGATGTGGTCCTCCCCAGACAACGGCGATGTCAGGGTGGCGTGCCTTGACCATTCTGGATAGCCTGATGCTTTCAGTGATTGAAACGCCGCTCATGACTGAAAAGCCGATGATTCGTGTGTGTCGGTTGATCAGCCTTTCCAGATCGGCCTCAGCAGAAGCGGGGCTGATCCGGGTGTCCAGAATGTGGACGGTGAAGCCGTCACGGACAATGCCGCTTGCTGCATAGAGAACGCCAAGAGGGAGCATCCTGATGAATGCACCGGTAACCGAAGTTATGGGCTGTACCAGTATTATTTCAGAGGTGGTCACTTTTTCTTGTCCAGTTCGCTCAGCTGAATAGGGTTGAGCGGATGACGCTCGATCGGTACCGGCACAGTCATCCCTGCAATCGGCTTGATATAGCGCTCAATATAGTCGGGGTCAGCGCCAATAAGACAGTCCGGGCTGCGGCGCTTGAAATCGGGAAAATTCTGCATCCGCCGCCAGATTTTTTCGAGCGGCTCTTCGCGGACATTGCCGAAGGAGATGTAGTTCATACCGCAGCCCATGACGTCGCCGTAACAGGAGATGCTTATTTTTTCTCTGCCGCCGGGACACTCCTGGCGTAGAGAGAAATTAATGGTCCAATCCGAACGTACATGGCGGTTTTGATTCATGTACTCCTGAACGGCTTGCCATTCATCGGCGGTGAGTAATACACCCTGTTCGTCAGCCCAATTTCCTGAAACGCACGCCAGGGAAAAGACGATACCAATGTCATTTTCTTGCGCAAAGCGAACCATCTCCTCCATTTTGCCCAGCCCGTTATGCATGATCACCGTGCTGAGGTAGACGGCGAATCCCTGGCGTTTCGCTTCGGTAATGGCTTCAATTACTTTCTGGTAGTGCCCCTCTGCCCCGCGGATAAGGTCGTTTGTTTCCCGGGTTGTGCTGTCCAGGCTGAGGTGAATTGTCTCAACCCCTGCCCGTTTCAGGTCGGCCAGATAATCACGATCAAGATTCAACGAGTTTGTGACCAACGCAAATATAGTACTTTGCGGTTCCATGACTGCCAGGATATCAAAGAGGTCCTTGCGGAGAGTCGGCTCACCTCCTGAAAGGATGACAGAAAAGGCTCCAAGCCGGGAAGCTTCCTTCCAGATGCGGGCATACTCATCTACCGTCAGATAGGTGTCATCATCACGCTTCATGCGCGAAGCGTAACACATGACGCATTTTGAATTGCATTCGGTCAACAGTGCCAGTTCGATCGTTCTCAATACCGGCTGACGGAGGATCAGGGTTTTTGCAAAACCGCTGATGATTTTCGGCAACAGGTGAATGTGGCGCTTGATGACACGTGCATGATAGAGGTAATGGGAGAGGTTCTGGTTCATCGGCTGGCTCCGCCAAGTCTGAGAAGCCGGTCTCGTTTTATCCTGATAGTGTGCCAGGCGAGCATTACCCAACTTGGAAAGGTGCTGTAATCAGCGAACCTGGCCTGATTAATGGCGCGACGCAACAGCATGAGTTTATAGAGGATCGACTTGAGGACAGGTGACAATGAGTCCTCTCTCCCGGCGACCCTCATTTTCAAAAATGATACCAGCCAGTGGGGCGGCTTCATGATAGCGAAGAGACTGATCAGGTTATTAAGTGCGGTCGGTTTGTATGAAAACATGTACTCCTTTTCCATGTGTTGCTCGACTACGGAGTAGTCGGTCACTTCCTCGCTCAAAGCGGTCCCCGGCATGAACTGCAGTGAAAAAAGACTGATGGTGAAAGGCCCCGGGGTCTGATCAAGGAAGTCAACCGTCTGATAAAGCTGGTCGGTGGTTTCGAAGGGGTTGTCCACGATCATTTCAAACGATGGCGCTACCATTTTACCGCCAAACTGAGCCAGAACCTCAGTTGCCTGCCGGAGTTGCTTGCTGGAGACTGGCCGCCGGAATTTTTTCAGCACTTCGTCATTGCCAGATTCAAAGCCCATTTTGATCCGTACCAAACCACCGGCAATCAGAACACCGATTTTCTCTGCTGTGATCGAGGCAGGGTTGGTGCCGCTTAAGATAAATTACAGCCCGATTTTGGTTTTAAACTTCTGGGCG
>VEOV01000376.1 GCA_012026855.1 Geobacter sp. | reverse complement strand
GTGTTGCCACTGTCCGCCAGTATCTGCAGGCCGGGTTGATTGACGAGCTGCACTTAGCTGTCAGCCCTGTGCTACTCGGCCGGGGGGAGCATCTCTTCAGCGGCATCGACCTGTCTGCCCTGGGCTATGAATGCACGAAGCATGTCGCCGGCGAACGGGCGGCTCATTACTTTCTGCAGAAAACAAGGTGATCAGGAAGAAAAGTTGACAGTTTGTAAATCTTCGCGCAACCTGAATTTCGTAAATTTCAGCTGTGGAGGTTTGCCATGAACAGTCGCTTTTCATCCATGCCTTTGAAAATTAACTTGTCGCTGGTGCTGCTGCTCGCCTGTCTCTCCGGCTGTACTACCGTCCACCACCTCAACACCCCTGAATTCATCCCCGAGTATGCCAAAAAGCAGAACCCCTTTCCGTTGACTGTCGCGCTGTCTGTACCGGAAGAGACGCAGAAATACGCCTTTACTATCCCTACGGTAAGGTGGGAGGTGGGTGAGGCTGTTTCCAGTCACATGGCCAGCGGCCTGCAGGCTGTTTTCAAGGATGTGGCGGTGATCAAGGATGGCAAGCCGGTCGCCGGTGCTGACCTGACTGCGGTCTGCTCCCTGGGCAAGCAGACCGAGTACCAACGGGGGATGTTCGTCTCTTCGGACCAGACTTTTGTTGTCCAGCTGGAGTGCCGGGTGCTGGACCAGTCCAAAAAGACACTCTGGGAGGGAACGGTGCTTCATACCAATGTCTACAACGCCGGCATGGCCGCCAAGATGCTCATGGCGACCTCGGCCGCCTCGATTTTCATCAAGAGTGTTGACCCCTCCAGCGCCCAGCAGGGGTATCAGGAATCGCTGGCTGTGGGGATGAACGATACCCTGCTGGTGGCGGTTGACCAGATGATGGCCAGGCTGGTGGGGGAGGGGAAGAGCCGGATTTGCCCTGACTGCACCAGCTATCCGGAATGGCACAAGCCACTGGGCAAACAGCCGTGACCAAACGTCCGCCGGCGATATATCAGCCCAAAGGGGTGACCATACTCCATGAGGACCGGGATCTCATCGTGGTGGAGAAGCCGGGCGGTCTGCTGACCATCGGCACTGACCGGGATAAAACCAGAACGGTACATTCCATTCTGAACGAGTACGTCCGCAAGGGGGATCCCAGGTCCCGCAACCGGATCTACGTGGTGCATCGTCTGGATCGGGAGACCTCAGGCATCCTGCTATTTGCCAAAAGTGAAGCTGTCAAGCTCCAGCTGCAGGCAGAGTGGCCGGAAACGGAGAAACGCTACCTGACGGTGGTGCATGGCAGCCTCAAGGAGAAAACCGGTGTCATCAGCAGCTATCTGACCGAGAACAGCGCTTACCGGGTTTATTCGACCAATGATCCGGCCGCGGGGAAGTTGTCCCGTACGGAATATACGGTCTTGAAGGAAGCCCGGGGGCTCAGTCTGCTGGAGATTCATCTCTTAACCGGGCGCAAGCACCAGATACGGGTGCACTTGTCGGAGCAGGGACATCCGGTGGTGGGGGACAGTAAATACGGCAAGGGGGATGCTGCCCAGGGTTTTCTGGCGCTCCACGCCCGCTCGCTTACCTTCAAACACCCGGTCAGCGGGCAACTGCTCTCCTTTGAAACCCCAATCCCGGCCCAATTTACCCGCCTGATCGGCCCGGTCGAAAGCCTTTATCCAACCGATTCCAGCCAGCAAAGGCTGTCAGCTCAGCCACCAGAGGAGAAAAGATGAAAGTTGAATATTTTTTACGCCAATCAGACAGTATGGTTTTTGCTGCTGACAGTGAAACCATTATCCTGACAGCCAGAGCGCTTAACGACGCCAAGCGCCGGGCAGTCCGCAAGCAGTATCATGACGGGAGCAATCTGCGGCTGGAAGATGAGCATGGCAATGTGGTCAGCATCAAGCGCAGCGGCTGCAAATGGGAAGACAAGCTCTAGGAGTACTGACCATTATGGCCTATCTCACCGTATAACCTCTCCCTTCCATGCAGGCACTCCAGGCGCGATTGTATTCGTCCCGTTTCTCAGCGATATTGGCTCTCTGTTCCCGGAGGTACTGCTCCCGCTCCTGTTCACTGTTGTACTGGTGTGCTCCGCCGAGGAGACCCCCGGAGCGCGCCCCGATGGCCGCCCCTCTGCCTGGGTGACCGCCAATGGCGCCAATGGCGACTCCGATGAGGGCACCGCCGATGGCACCGCCGGCTGCACCGATACTGGTATCCGGTGGCGGGGCAGAGGCAACAGGTGCCTGCGCCGGGTCAAAACCGGTGGTTTCACGGGCCCACTCGTAGCAGGCGAAGCGATCCTGCTCCGACTGTTCTCTGCTCTGCTCCCTGGCGGGGTAGGCTATTGGCTCCTGGGCATGGAGCAGGCCGGGAGCAATGGCAGTCGCAAGGACGGCAGCAAAGATGACGGCAATGATGGTGGTGAAGTAGCTTTTCATGCTGTTGCCTCCGATCCGGCGCTCTGGCGCCGTCTGTTTGAACATGACTCACAATAAGAATACACCCCATTGCCGGAGCCGGTCAACTGCACTGACTGTGCTGCATCTGTCAGGCGGCAATGGCAATGACAGGCATTCTGTGGTAGGATGTCCCCGTTGCAATTCCTCTGCGGAAATTGACTGATCCGGCCGGATCGTACTTCTCCCCGAAAACCAGGTGTTATGCTCATTATCGTCGAATCGCCCACCAAGGCGAAAAAAATACAGTCAATTCTGAAAACCAAGGCCATGTCCACGGTCGGTCACTTCAAAGACCTGCCGGAAGGGGCCATTGGTGTCGATCTCAAAACCTACGAACCGACCTTTGTGTACCACGAAAGGAAGGCCCACCTCCCCAAAGAGCTGCGTGCCGCGGCCAAGGGGGAGACTGTCATGCTGGCCGGCGACCCTGACCGGGAAGGTTATGCCATCAGCACTCACATTTACGAAGAGGTGAAAGAGGTTGCCAAAGAGTGCCTGCGGATGGAGATCTTCGAGGTCACCGAAAAGGGGCTGAAAGAAGCCATTGCCAAGGCGGTGCCTTTCGACCAGACCAACAGCGGTCTCTACAACGCTTTCCTCGGCCGGAGGATTGGCGACCGGCTGGTGGGTTATATCCTCTCCCCCATTGCCAGCAAGGCGCTTCGCAGCTCCTTCAGCGTCGGCCGGGTGCAGTCGCCGGCGGTGCGGCTGGTGGTCGACCGGGAGCGGGAGATCCGTGCCTTCAGCTCGGCGGCCTACTGGGTGCTGGATATCCAGCTGGACAAGGATGGGACGCTCTTTCTTGCCCGTCATGTTGGAGGGAAGTTCACCGACAAGGCATCGGCCGAGCAGATCATCGCCGCCATCAAGGCCGAGACCCACGCCCTGGCGGAAAAGGTGGACAAGCGGGAGGCCAGGCAGTCCCCCAAGCCGCCGTTTACTACGGTTGATCTGCAGGCTGCCGCTGCCAGTCGACTGAAGTTTACCCCGGAACAGACCATGAAGCTGGCCCAGGGGCTGTTTGACCACGGTGTTATCACCTACCACCGTACCGACTCGGTCAGGATGGACGAGGCCTTTATCGCCGAGATCAGGGCGTTCCTGGAAAAGAGCCTTGGCAGTGAGTATCTGCCTCCCAAGCCACACCAGCACAAGTCGAAAAACTCCCAGGCCGAGGCCCATGAAGGGATCAGGCCCACCCATATGCACTCCTTGGCCGATCTTGGCCAGATAGTCAAAAAAGAGGGGCTTACCGCTGACCATGGCAAACTGTACGAACTGATCTTCAAGCGGGCAATTGCCAGCCAGATGGCCGTGGCGCGCTACGACTCCACCGTGATGCTCTTCAGCGTGGCCGGGGAGCGCTTCAAGGCGACCGGCCGGGTGCTGGTGTTCGACGGTTTTCTCAAGGTATATGCCGAGCTGGACGAAGAGAAGGAGAAGAAGGGGGATGATGACAACAGGCTGCAGCTGCTCCCCCCGGTCAGCGTGGGGGAGCTGGTGTTAAAAGTCAAAGAGATCCTCGATGAAAAGAAGACCAAGCCTCCGGGAAGATTCACCTTTGGCTCGCTGGTAAAGGAGCTGGAGAAGCTGGAGATCGGCCGCCCGTCAACCTACGCTGCCATCACCAAAAACATTACCGACCGGGGCTACGTCAGGGAAGAGAAGGGGAAGGTTGTGCCGCTGCCACCCGGTGAAATGCTCATCGATTATCTCAGGCTGAAGCACCCCTGGGTGATCGATTACGAGCTGACCAGAAAAATGGAAGGGTTCCTGGACCTGGTGGTGGAGAACAAGGAGAGCTGGCAGCGTTTCTGCAAGGGGGTGCACAACAAGATGGGCTATTTTGTGCCGCCGGTGCGCGCTGCCAATGGCGGGCCAAGTGAAGCACAGCTGAAGTTTGCCACCGATCTGGCACAAAAAAACAGCTTGGTAATTCCGGAAGATACGCTGCAGAGCGGCAAGGCGCTCTCAGTCTGGATTGCAGATATTGTGGGCAACAGCAGCAAGCCGCCTGCGGCAGGAGAGGCAGCTAGCCAGGGCAAAACGTCAGCCAAAAGGAGCTCCCCATGATGCATCTAAAATCAGTCATCCTGTCATTGCTGACAGTCCTCCTCTGCTGCTCCGCTGCTATGGCTGAATCATCGGTCTGGAAGGCGGAGAAGAATGGCGCCGTCATCTACCTGGGTGGGACGATTCACCTGCTGCGCCAGTCCGACTATCCCCTGCCAACCGAGTTCGACAAGGCTTACAAGGCCGCCGATCTGGTGATGTTCGAGACTGACATCGACCTGCTCAACGATCCCGCTACCCAGATGAAGCTGCTGGCTCAAGGTGTGTATGGCGACGGCAGCACCGTGGACAGGCATCTGTCACCCAAGGTGTATGCCGAGCTGAGCAGTTACTGCCAGGCCAACGGCATCCCGCTGCAGCAGTTCAGCCGCTTCAGACCGGCCATGCTGATGACCATTCTGACCATGCTGGAGTTGAAGAAGCTGGGGATTAGCGAGGAGGGGGTGGATGCCCACTATTTTGCCCGGGCTAAAAAGGAGCGCAAGCCAGTAAAGTGGCTGGAAACAGCCGATGAGCAGCTCGGCTACCTGGTTACCATCGCCGATGGCCATGAAGATGAGTTTGTCAGCTATTCACTCAAGGACTTGCTGGAGACCAGCGAGCAGCTGGAGATGCTGACCGCTGCCTGGCTCAAAGGGGATGGCAACAAGATTGACGGCACCATGGTTGCCGAAATGAAGACAGCTGCTCCTTACATCTACAAAAAGCTGCTGCTGGAGCGGAACAGGAACTGGCTCCCCATTATTCTTGCTGAGCAAAAACCGTCGAAAACCCTGTTCATCCTGGTCGGCGTCGCCCATCTGGTCGGGCCGGACGGCTTGGTGGAGTCCCTCAAAAAGAGTGGTTACAAAGTGGAGAAGCTTTAGGGGCGTTTTCGGTCGTCAGGCAAGCGCCAGGGCGGTGAGCCAGCTGACTGCCACCACCAGTCCGGCACAGATGGCCAGCAGGGCATTAAGCAGTGCAGAGGGATGACCCCGCCGGGCAATGACCATTTCGGTTATCAGGCCGATTATAGAGCCGCTGATGAAGCCGAAGAAGTGGGCCCCCAGATCGGTGTTTTTGCCCTCAGTGCCGAGCAGCACCAGCAGCGCCAATGCAGCGGCCACCGGCAATCCCCAGCGCTTGCGCAGGGTGTGGCGGTAGCGTACCGAGCTGAGCGCCGCCAGGATGCCGACCGTGCCGAAGACGGCGGTGGAGGCACCGACAGAGTCGTGACTGCCAGGCTGCAGCAGGGCATTGATCAGGTTGCCAAGGGCTCCTGCAGTGAGAATCAGGCTCCAGGAGAGACCGGAACCCAATTCGCGGCAGAGCAGAAAGACAAACATCCCGCCGATGCCAAGATTCCCCAGGAGATGGGCCACATCCCGGTGCAGGGTGAGGGCGGTGACGATCCGCCACCAGTCGCCGGCCAGAATCAGCTCCGCCCGGGCAGAGCCGGCTGCCAACCAGTCCGGTCTGATACCCCCCGGCAGCACCATGTCGAGACGGACAAGGTTGTGAAAGGTCGCCAGCAGGATGAGGATGGAGAGGGTTGCCAGGGTGTTTTCCACCATGGGGCGTGGCGGCGGCTGCAAGGGGGGCCAGCTGCGGTTCTTTTCTTCATAAGCAGCAAGCTCCCACTCTGCCCGTGCCAGCTCCTCACGGGGGACCAGCAGCTGCCATCTGCCCTGATGCCGGTTCTCCAGGCAGCAGGGGACGCCGCGTGCGTCCAACACCAGTGACCAGAGCCTTGCCTGCTCCTTGCCCAGAATTTCCGGCAGATTCGGGTTAATCAGTCTGGCTTCGATGTTCACCCATGGTTCAGCAGCCATTTCGTTCTGCGACAGGTCATCTTCCATTTCAAGACTATAATCATCTTCGTTGCTGAATGCCATCCCGTGGCCAAAATATTTTTCAAACTTTAACTGCTTTTCATTGAAAATCGGTCGGGGTTGTTTATACTTTACCGTCATCACCCTTTGCTGCAGCAGCTTCCGGCAAATTTCAACAGGAGGAAATCATGGGATCCAAAGGACGTGAAATCATAGGCATGGATGTGGATGAACTGCTCGGTCTGCTCCGTAAGGCGTACTGTGACGAATGGCTCGCTTATTACCAGTACTGGCTGGGGGCCAAGCTGGTCAAGGGGCCGATGAAGGATGCTGTGGGGGCAGAGCTGCTGGTGCATGCCGGCGAGGAGCTGCTGCACGCAGATATGGTCGCCATGCGGATCATCCAGCTTGGCGGGACACCGGTAACCAATCCCAAAGAGTGGTTCAACCTGACTAACTGTGGCTATGAGGCCCCCGATGACCCGTTTGTGAAGGTCATCCTGGAGCAGAACATCAAAGGGGAGCAGTGCGCCATCAGCGTTTACAAGAAATTGATGGATCTTACCCGTGAGAAGGACCCGGTAACCTACAATATGGTGCTGACCATCCTGCAACAGGAAGTGGAGCATGAGGAGGATCTGCAGTCGCTGCTGGAGGATTATGACCTGCTGGTCAGGGCAATGAAGGGCTAAATCAACTTAAGGAGAGAATTATGAGCAACCTGAAAGGGACAAAAACCGAGCAGAACCTGAAGGACGCCTTTGCCGGCGAATCCCAGGCTCGCAATAAGTACACCTATTTTGCCTCGGTGGCGAAAAAGGAAGGTTACGAGAAAATTGCCGCCATTTTCCTGGAGACGGCCGACAATGAGAAGGAGCATGCCAAACTCCACTTCAAACAGCTGTCCGGTATCGGTT
Source organism: Geobacter sp. (assembly GCA_012026855.1). Classification (GTDB taxonomy): domain Bacteria; phylum Desulfobacterota; class Desulfuromonadia; order Geobacterales; family DSM-12255; genus VEOV01. Next base: position 4,204 of record VEOV01000376.1, on the reverse strand, counting down.
CAACCATCGACAATCTGAAAGCTGCCGCAGCAGGTGAGACCGAGGAGTTCACCGACATGTACCCGCGCATGGCCCAGGAGGCCAGACAGGAGGGCTTTGCCGATATCGCCTTCATGTTCGAAGCCATCGGCAGAATCGAGAAGTCTCACAAGGAGCGCTACCAGCAGCTGCTGGCTGAACTGGAGTCGGGCACCCATTTCACCCGGGAGGATAAAGTCAAATGGAAGTGCATTAACTGCGGCCATATCCACGAAGGGACCGAGGCGCTCAAGCTCTGTCCGGTTTGTAAGCATCCCCAGGCATATTTCGAGCAGATCTAGCATGCTGTTGAAAAACAGCCATCTCGCCGTCGTCCTCGAAAGCCGCCTTGTGCGGCGTAGCGCTGCTACGCCTCCGCGGGGCCTTCTGCGGGTACGACGATCTGACTATTTTTGAACAACCTGCATGATAATAAGAGGGGCACTGCCGTCTGGCACTGCCCCTCTTTTGCGTCCGGACTGAGCTGTTTTTCAACAACCGTTAGAGCAATTCCTTCAAGGCGGCCTGCAGGTCCGATATCCGGTATGGCTTCTGAATGAAGCCCAGCCCGCTCTCATTGAATCTGCTGATGATTTCCTGTTCGCTGTAGCCGCTGGACATGATTATCTTCACATTGCTGCCCAGCTTCCGTAATTCCCGAAAACACTGCTCACCATCCATTTTCGGCATGGTCAGATCAAGGATTATCACTGCAATATTGTCGTTGCTAGTAAACTTTTCCAGTGCTTCCCGGCCGTCCCCGGCGGTGATGACATTCAGGCCGAGTTGTTCCAGCATAATTGTGCCAATTTCCCGCACCTGCTCTTCATCGTCAACCAGCAGCACCGTCCCTTTACCACACCAGTCGTCATACTGCTTTTCTCTGACAGGTAAGGCAACTGTACTGTCGCAGGCTGGCAGCAGCACCTTGAAGATGGTCCCCTTTTCAGGCTCACTCTCAACCTTGATCGCCCCTTTATGGCCGCGGACAATCCCCATGACCGCTGACATCCCCAGCCCCCGGCCGGTAAACTTGGTAGTGAAGAACGGGTCGAAAATCCTGCTTAGGGTTTCACCGTCCATGCCGCAGCCGGTATCGGTAACTTCCATACATAAATATGGACCTTCGGCAAGATTCTCGTGTAGCCAGAAGTTATCCAGATAGGCACGGTCGCACATCTGGCAGCCGGTTGAGATGGTTATAATCCCCTGGTTGTCGCCGATTGCTTCAGAAGCATTAATTACCAGATTCATGATGATCTGACGCAGTTGGGTAGCGTCGGCCTCGACATGTGGCAGATTAGGCGGCAGATCAAGATGTAATTCATTTTTCTTTGAAATCGAGACTTCCAATATGTGCAGCATATCTTTCAGAAGATGATTAAGATCCAGTTTCTCGATAATGAAACGTCCTTTGCCGGAATAGGCAAGCATCTGCCTGGCCAGATCCGTGGCCCGTTCCGCAGCCTTTTCGATTTGCTGCACACTGGAGACAACCGGAGAATCCGGGCTGAGTTTCATCAAGGCCAGTTCCGCATTGCCGATTATTGCAGTAAGCAGGTTGTTGAAGTCATGGGCAATGCCTCCGGCCAGGATCCCCAGGCTTTCCAGCTTTTGTGCATGGAGCAATTGGCGCTCCAGCTCCAGCCGGTTTTCCTCAGCCTCCTTCTGCTTTGTTACATCGACTACATGGGCTATGAAGTAACACGGTTCCCCGGCAGCATCGCGGACCAGTGAGCTGGACACCAGTCCAGTGATGATCCGGCCGTCCTTGTGGAGGTATTTTTTCTCAAACTCGAAGTGGTCACCGCTGCCATGCGTGAACTGGCTGATGGTGGTTGTGCTGAGCTGGCGGTAGTTCGGCTCAGTGATATCGTTGACTGTCATCTGTTCAAGCTCTGCAGTGCTGTAGCCTAATAGTTCGCTCATCTGCCGGTTGACTTTGAGCAGGTTGCCCTTGAGATCCACCAGGCACATGCCTGCATTGCTATTTTCGAAAGCCAGCCGGAAGCGTTCGTTACTTTCATGTAACAGCGCTTCAGACTGCTTGCGTGCAGTGATGTCAATGGTAAAGCCGGCAATGAGCGGACTGGCGCCTTCTCTCTTTATTGGGAATTTAATGGTGGTGTAACTGCGGCCGCCTAACTCTTCCTCGACCTCTACAGCCTTGCCTGAACGGATAACATCCAGATCATCCAGGGTCATTTTGCGTGCCATCCCTTCCGGGAAAAGTTCGTCCATAGTTCGCCCGCGCAATTCTGCTGCAGGCCGGCCGACCATGTCGAAAAAATTGTCACTTAAAAGCACAACCCGGCACTGCTCCCCTTCGATTTCCTTGATGAAGGTATAAACCGGAGTATGCTTCATCAGGAGCGAGAACAGTTCCTGGGATTTGCGCAGCTCTTCTTCAATCTGTTGCTTCTCCTCAATCTGTGCCACAAGCCTGCTGTTGAGACGGCGGAAGGTAAGTGTCAGCCAGATCAGACCGCCAATTACTGCGGTTGAAAGCAGGCTGATATAGATGAGCAGCCGATAGTCGTGTGGGGGCTTCGGTGAGTAAATGATAGGAGAGGGGTCAAATCCCTTGGGCAACATGCCGAGTTCTGCATAGGTCTCGCTGATATGCTGCCAGCGGGTTTTGCTCTGGTATCCCAGCTCTACCATGAGGGGCTGGATTACCATGTCTATCTGGTCGGCGTTCAAAACGCAGGTGCTCGCGGCTCATCCCCTGTGAATACTTCTCCTGGATGACTTCAACCGTCTCATCTTTATGCTGCAAGGCGTATTGCCAGCCACGCAGGCTGGCCTGGCGGAAGGCGCTGACGAAATCCGGCCTCTCTCTGACATTTGACCCGGTTGTAAAAAAATTGTCACCGTAAAAATTGATGCCGAATGAGAGCGGTGAGAATGAGTAATAAGGTTCGCCGTTAAGTTCCATGATGTAAGGCTCATTGAAGCTGTACGCCAGCATTACATCGGCTTTTCCTTCAATCAGGTCTCTGGGATCTCCCCGGTGGGGAACTTTTATGATTTGATCTTCGTTGACACGGTTATTTTTGAGCAGGGCCAGCATGTCGCCATGCTGGTTTGAGTACATGAAGCGCTTGCCGGCCATGTCGGCTACCGATCTGATGCCGGTTTTGCGCGGCGTAAGAAAAATGGCCGGTGAGTTCTGGAATACCTGAACGATGACAACGAAATCCGCCCCTTTGGCAAGGGCGAGCAGGATGGCAGAAGTGCCGGTGCCAAAATCGGCGCGGCCGGCAGCGACATCTTTTTCAACCTCAGCGTCCGGCCCACCTTCCTTGATGGTTACATCAAGGCCGGCCTCGCGGTAGAAACCCTTTTCCAGTGCCATGTAGTAGCCGGCAAACTGGAAATGATGCAGCCACTTGAGCTGTAAAACGGCCTTCTCCAGGGCGTGTGCAGGTGTCGACCCTGTCAGTAGGGCCGTGACAAACAGCAGTGCCGATAACAACTGTCGCGGCACTAAGCGGCATAATGGACGAAACATGGGTTCTCCTTTATTGCATGCCACTCGCAACCTGTTTCAATACCTCCTGCAACTGTGAAAAATTGTACGGTTTGCTCAGCATTCCGGCAACCTCCGCACAATCTGTTCGCAAGTTTACATCGTCATCACCAAAGCCGCTGGAGATGATTATAGGGAGCTGTCTGTCCAGTTTTTTCAGCTCTTGAATAAGTTGACTGCCATCCATGACAGGCATCTCGATGTCTGTCACGACTATGGATATTTCAGCTGAGTTCTCTCGATATGCCGTGAGTGCCTCCTGCCCGTTGGTTGCCGTAATAACCGTATAGCCCAGCATTGCAAGCATGTCCCTGGCTATCTCCAGCACGGTCTGCTCATCCTCTACCAAAAGAATCATGCCGTGCCCCTGCCACAACATTCCGGGGGTATCCGTCAAGCTGGCATGGGTAGCGGCGGTACTCTCCTGTAGAGGTAGATATATCGTGAATGCGGCACCCAGTCCGGGGGAACTCGTCAGCTGGATGGCGCCCCGGTGAGCCTTGATGATACCGAGTGCGGCTGACATGCCGAGTCCTCGTCCGAAAAACTTGGTTGTGTAAAATGGTTCGAAAATTTTCAATTTGGCATCTTCAGAAATGCCGCAGCCGTTGTCCGCCACTTCAATACAGATGTAGCGTCCGGCCGACACAGGGC
>VEOV01000284.1 GCA_012026855.1 Geobacter sp. | reverse complement strand
GGGCTCGGCCTGGTCTCCAAGCTGGATATTGCCGAGAAGGAGAGCCTCAAAAAATACATCATTCCGCCTGACCGGGTGCACTACCTTGGCGAGATCGTCCATAGCGTGCGCAACTACCGCAAGCAGGTCAAGGAGCAGGTCGGGGTCGCTAGGAGCCTGTTCCAGCTCAAGGGAGCAAAGGAGCTGCTGGGCGATGCTCCGGTTGCGCTCGACGAAAAAATCGCTCTCTTCGAAGGGAAGCTCCACGAAGAGCCGAAAAAGATCCTGGCCGACTGGCCCTGCCTTAAGGAGACCTACCGCAAGGACCAGCTGGTGACGAAAGTCCGGGACAAGGAGATCCGCAGCGACCTCTACACCACCACCCTCTCCGGCACCAAGATCCCCAAGGTTTGTCTCCCGGATTTTGCCGACTATGGCGAGATTCTCCGCTGGAGCATGTTCGAGAATGCGCCGGGACTGTTCCCCTACACCGCCGGAGTTTTCCAGTTCAAACGGGCGGAAGAGGATCCCAAGCGCCAGTTCGCCGGCGAGGGGACTCCGGAGCGTACCAACCGCCGCTTCCACTACCTCTGCAAGGATGACGACGCCAAGCGCCTCTCTACGGCCTTCGACAGCGTCACTCTCTACGGCGAGGACCCTGATTATCCGCCCGATGTCTATGGCAAGGTGGGGGAGAGCGGCGTCTCCATCTGCACGGTGCGGGACATGGAGAAGCTTTTTGCCGGCTTCGATCTCTGCGCCCCCAACACCAGCGTCTCCATCACCATCAACGGCCCTGCCCCCATGATGCTGGCCTTTTTCTTCAATGCCGCCACCAATCAGCAGGTTGACCTGTTCCGGGAGAAGCATGGCCGGGAACCGTCCGAGGCCGAATATCTGGAGATCCGTGCCTGCACCCTGCAGACGGTGCGGGGCACGGTCCAGGCCGACATCCTCAAGGAGGACCAGGGACAGAACACCTGTATCTTCTCCACTGAATTCGCCCTGAAGATGATGGGGGACATTCAGCAGTACTTCATCGAACAGAAGGTGCGCAACTACTACTCGGTCTCCATCAGCGGCTACCACATCGCCGAGGCGGGCGCCAACCCCATCTCCCAGCTGGCCTTTACCCTGTCCAACGGCTTCACCTTCGTGGAGTACTACCTCTCCCGCGGCATGCAGATCGACGACTTCGCCCCGAACCTCTCCTATTTCTTCTCCAACGGCCTCGACCCGGAGTATACGGTCATCGGCCGGGTGGCGCGGCGGATCTGGGCGGTGGTCATGCGGGAAAAGTATGGCGCCAACGACCGGAGCCAGAAGCTGAAGTACCATATCCAGACCTCCGGCCGTTCCCTCCATGCCCAGGAGATGGATTTCAACGACATCCGCACCACCCTGCAGGCACTTACCGCCATCTACGACAACTGCAACTCCCTCCATACTAATGCCTATGACGAGGCGGTCACCACCCCCACCGAGGAGTCGGTGCGCCGTGCCATGGCGATCCAGATGATCATTACCCGGGAGTTCGGCCTGACCAAGAACGAGAACTCCAGCCAGGGGTCGTTCATCATTGAGGAGCTGACCGACCTGGTGGAAGAGGCGGTGTTGTGCGAGTTCGAACGGATCGACCAGCGGGGCGGGGTGCTCGGGGCCATGGAGACCCAGTACCAGCGGAGCAAGATCCAGGATGAGTCCATGCTCTACGAGCACAAGAAGCACTCCGGCGAACTCCCTATCATCGGCGTCAACTGCTTCCGTCACCCACGGGCCGACGAAGAGGGTTTCCTGGTGCCGGGCGAGCTGGCCAGGGCCACCAAAGAGGAGAAAGAGGCCCAGATTACCAATCTGCGGGCGTTCCAGGAGCTGCACAAGGATGCTGCACCGGTTGCGCTGAAGAAACTGCAGGAAGTGGCGGTCAGCGGTGGCAACATCTTTGCCGAACTGATGGAAGCTACCAAGGTCGCTTCCCTCGGCCAGATCAGCCACGCCCTCTACGAGGTGGGTGGCAAGTACCGCAGGAATATGTAAACTAGTTGGTCAAGGGTGCTTTTAGCCCCTGGCCAAATTAATCAAGGAGACGAGACATGGTAACAGCAGCCGAAGCACAACAGCGGATCGCCAAATTCCAGGGGATGCTCAAGGAAAAGGGGCTGGATGGTGCCCTGTTCATCTTCCCCATTGATGTCTATTATTTTACCGGCACCCGGCAGAACTCCACCCTCTGGATCCCTGCTGCGGGCGAGGCCATGCTGCTGGTGCGCAAGAGCTTTTCCAGGGCAAAAGCAGAGAGTCCGCTGACTGACATTCGCCCCTTCCCGACCAGCAAGGAATTTGCCGGTCAGTTCCCTGGGTCCGCCCTGAAGATCGGCTTTACTTACGACGTTGCTCCGGCAGCCCAGCTGAACTTCTACGCCAAGATGCTCCCCGGCCGGGAGTTTGTGGATATTTCGCCCCTCAACCGGGAGATCCGCTCGGTCAAGTCGGCTTTCGAGCTGGACCAGCTGCGGCTCTGTGGTGAGCGGCTCTGCTCGGTATTTGCCCAGGTGCCCCAATTCCTCAAGGCAGGCATGCGTGAACTGGACCTGGCCGCTGAATTCGAATACCGGCTGCGCAAAACCGGCCACGAGGGTTATGTCAGGATGCGCGCCTTCAACCAGGAGCTGTTCGGCGGGCTGACCCTGGCCTCAGGAGCAGCCAGCTACGGCTTTTTTGATGGCGCGGTGACCGGACGCGGCCTGTCCAATGCTTCCCCCCAGGGGGCGTCGTTGGAGCTTGTCCGTGAGAATGAACCGGTGTTTGTCGATTTCACCGGGGTATTCGACGGGTACATAACCGACATGACCAGGATCTTCGTCATCGGCAAGCTTGACCCGCAGCTGCAGGAGGCTTTTAAAGTGTCGTTGGCTATCCAAGCCTGGCTGCAGGCCGAGTTGAAGCCGGGAGCAATCTGCGAGGAGCTGTTTCTCAAGTCGGCGGAAATAGCGACGGCAGCAGGCTTTGGCGACTATTACATGGGGATGCCGGGGGAAAACGCCAAATTTGTCGGCCATGGCGTCGGCCTGGAACTGGACGAATTTCCGGTGCTGGCACAGGGGTTCAAGGTGCCGCTCCAGGCCGGCCAGACCATTGCCATTGAGCCGAAGTTTGTCATCCCGGGCAAGGGGGTTATCGGCATTGAAAACACCTTTGCCGTGACTGCAGCTGGCGGTGAGAAGATCACCAACATCCCGGATGATATCGTTTATTTATAAAATCAGAATGAAGTTATATTTTGTGTTGACTTGAACGTAAACGGGATGTAACCTAGGGATACCATTTACAATAGAGGAGAACCTCATGAGTGATAATGTCTACGTAGTATCAGCAAAGCGAACACCGTTCGGCTCATTCTGCGGCGTACTGAGCGACGTCGAAGCGCCGAAACTGGCCGCGTCGGCCATTCAGGGCACCCTGGAGTCCGCCGGCCTGACAGCGGACAAAGTAGAAGAAGAAATCCTCGGCCAGGTCCTCACCGGCGGCTGCGGCCAGGCTCCGGCCCGTCAGGCCATGCGCTTTGCCGGCATACCCGACTCAACCCCCGCTCTCACCTTCTACATAGTCTGCGGCAGCGGCTTGAAAGCCGTCATGCTGGGAGCAGACAGCATCCGCCTCGGCAACGCCGGGGTTGTCATCGCCGGCGGCATGGAGAACATGTCCCTCGCCCCCTACCTCCTCAAAAAAGGGCGCACCGGCTACCGCATGGGCCATGGCGAACTGCTCGACCTC
>VEOV01000338.1 GCA_012026855.1 Geobacter sp. | reverse complement strand
ATTCTCTACCGGCTCAACATGAAGACCGGCAGTTATGATTACCTGAGCCCCGCCTTCGAAAGAATCACCGGTTATCCTTTCGCAGCTTTCAAAACCAACGGGCTTGAAAACCTGCGAAAACTTGTTCATCCGGAAGACAGGGATGTAATCAATGCCGTTGACACTGCCTTAAGGAAAAGAACCGGCAATTCTGTCAACATCAACTATGAGTTCCGCTTGAAAAGAGCCGACGGCAGCTACTGCTGGCTCCACGATTACACCACGGCCTGCTTCAATGATCAAGGCGAGCTGGAATGCTTCTTCGGCTCAGCCTATGATCTCACCAGCCGCAAGGAGATGGAGGCAGCCCTCCGGCAGACCCATGACGAGCTTGAGTTGCGGGTCGCCGAACGTACGGCCGAACTGGCAGCAGCCAATGAGCAGATAAAACTGATGTCTTTTCAGCTGATCCGGGCAGAAGAGCTTGAAAGGGGCCGGATTGCTGCCGAGTTGCATGATCAGGTGGGCCAGTCCCTGCTGCTGGCAAAGATGAATCTGGATCTCCTTGCCAACGACATTGCCTCGAAAAAAGAGCGCAGGACAGCCGCAAACATCTCAGCACTGCTTAGTTCCTCCATTGATGACATTCGAACCCTTACCTTTGGATTGCGGCTCCCCCTACTGGAGACTGCCGGACTGGAAGCTGCCCTGCAATGGCTCTGTGCAAAATTCTATGACGATTTCAACCTGCAGATTGATTTTTCCTGCAGGTCCAAGCCCCCTCAAATAAGCAGCGAAAAGCGCTACTCCCTTTTTCAGGCTATCCGGGAACTGCTCCTTAATGTGGCCAAACATGGCAAAGTTAACCATGCCCAGCTTTCACTGGGAAGCGTTGCCGGCGAATTGACTGTTGCCATAATTGACAAGGGGATCGGGTTTGAGCCCTCTGCCTACCGGAACAAGCTTTCGTCTGTCGCCAGTTTTGGCATCTTCAACGTACAGCAGAGAATCAAGCAGTTGGGAGGGTCTTTCGAGATCGTTTCCGCTTCAGGTAAAGGAACGACCGCGTGGATACGAATTCCGCTGGATAATGAATTACAGGAGGGGTTATGAAACTCAAGATCCTGTTGGTTGATGACCATACCATTATGCGGGAAGGGTTGCGGGCCCTGATTGAAAAGGACCCTGCGGCTGCAGTTGTCGGCGAAGCGTGTGATGGCGCCGCAGCGGTTAAACTGGCTGATGAACTGCTGCCTGATCTGGTCGTCATGGACCTGACCATGCCGGTGATGAACGGCATCGACGCCACCAGAGAGATCACCAGAAAACACCCGGACATCAAGGTACTGGCTCTTTCAATGGAAAGTGACCGCTACTTTGTCGTCGAGGCTCTCAAGGCCGGCGCCTCCGGCTACCTCCTTAAGGATTCAGCCTTTGCCGAAATATCCGAAGCGCTGAATACTGTCGTCAGGGGCGAAACTTTTCTGCCGCAAAAAATCGCCACCCTGCTGGTCAAGGAGTTTCTGCAGTGCATTCCGGATGAAATCTCCCCCACCTTTGAAAGTCTCTCCCCCCGTGAACGGGAGATCCTGCAGATGGTTGCCGATGGCAAAAACGCTAAGGAAATCGCCTTTCAGCTTGGCACCAGTATCAAGACCGTAGAAAACCAGCGCAATGCCATTATGAACAAATTGAACCTTTTCAGCATTGCCGAACTTACCAAGTACGCCGTACGACACGGCCTCACCCCTCTTAAATAATCCCGTCACCATGCACCTGCTTACAGAGCTGGCATCCGGGGCAGATTTGCCCCGGGCATGACCGGTTGCCCGCCTCCAGTAGGAATTTCAGCAGCGTCTATTACGTTTAACCCTATGGATTTTTTGCACCGTTTTACCTTTAATGAGTCTGCATGGTATAAATTGTCAATTTTCCCAATGATCATCAAGACGCCGATACCGGGACTATTAAAGGATGAAATTATGGCCAGTACACCCCCTAAAAGCAGCAGACTCCCCACTTCTTTATCAATTTATCCGGTTGCCATTCCCGGCATAAAAGGGTTAATCGGCATAACCGCCTGTCCGGGACTCAAGGATGAGACTACCCGCTTCAGTCTCTATGGAGAAAGATTGATCAATGATCTGGTTGCGATCCACAACTGGGGAGCCGCTGCCCTGGTAACCCTCCTCGACGATTTCGAATTATCAACTCTTGGCGTCAAGGATCTGCCGAACAAGGCAAAGCAGCTCAACATTCAATGGCGGCACCTGCCGATCGGCACCATGAATCTCCCTGATGATGCCTTTGAAGAAAAGTGGGCGTTGGTCTCCCCTCTGTTACGGCAACTTCTCCAGGATGGCAAACGGATTGTTATTCACTGCAAGGAAGGGATCAGCCGGTCAGGTTTGATTGCCGCCCGGATGCTGATAGAATTCGGGATAGAGCCGGAAAATGCCATCAACTTGATCAGACAGGCACGGCCAGGCAGCCTGGAACTACAGGCTCACGAAGAGTACTGTTACGCCCTTGCCAACAAAGAGTGACCTGACGTCCAAGCGCGGCCTAAAAGCAGCTGTTGAGTTTTCCATAAAAATAGGGTAAAAAAGACACCTTCCGGACAGCGATTAGCGGGAATTGATCCTGACAGCGGGAACAAACGGAGAGGTGTCCGAGAGGCCGATGGTGCCTGACTCGAAATCAGGTGTAGGGCAACCTACCGGGGGTTCAAATCCCTCCCTCTCCGCCAGTAAAATAAAGGGGTTACAGCTTAATGGCTGTAACCCCTTTTGTTTTAATGCCACTTGATAATAAGTTCCACACCACCATCCACTCCATCCGGCGGCTCAGGAAGCTCCTGGAGTTTGCCGGTGCGCGACAGACGCCCCATCAGGTCCAGATAACGATTCGCGTCAATTCTGGTATAGAAAATATCATTGCCCCCGCTGTATGCCCTGCCGGTGACTCTGCCACCGGCCGCTACAACTGCTGCTTCAATCTCTTGTGAGGCAGCAGACGGATCTGCTACCTGAAGCAAAACAGCAAGCTCCCCACCACGGGCGCGGACAGGGCTTTTTTTCTGCGGCGCACGATTCTGTGGCGGCGCATCACCCCACTCCTGCGGCGGCGGAGAGCTTAAATCCGATTTCGGCTTTGGCGCCTGTTCCAGTGGTAACGGTGGCGCAATTGTCTGCTTTTGAGCTGGCGCAGGCAAAGCCGGAGCGGCTGCCGGCTGCCGGGATTCGGTGGGTAGCGGCACACGCGCCGGCTGTTGTGTCGCTGGCACTGAAGGTGGCTGTGCCGCAGGGCCTACAAAAACGCCCTTCAACAGTGTTGTAATACTCCTGACAGCAGCCGGTTCCGGCGGTTTCCCGGGAACCGCTTTTTCAGTGACTGCCGGTGCCTGGGGAGGTTCCACAGATGGGGCAGATTTTCTCGACAACTGGAACACCAGTCCCCCAATCACTGCCAGAGTGACAGCTGCGGCAGCAATCTGCAGTTTGAACGGGGAAGAAGGTTTTTGTACTTTACCCTCTACCGGTGCAGCATTGCTTATCCTTTTCATGGTGACGGCTGCCAGCCAGTGCGGCGGCTCTACATCGGGAATACTCCGCAAATGTTCCGCCAGCCACTCAAGTTCCGATAGTGCTTCACGACATGGCCCACAACTTGTCAGGTGGCTTTTGACAAGCTCCTTGCTCGCGTCATCTGCGGAGTTGTCCAGATAGGCAGCAAATTTTAGCCGTATTTCCGGGTGAGCTGACTTTGGATTGGTGGCAGAAAAGGGGCTGTTCAACTTTTTCAGCGCGGCGGCAAGCTCTTCTTCGGCCTTGTAAAGCCTTGCTTCTATGGCATCCTCACGCATCTGGTAAATTTCAGCGATCCGCGCAATGGAGTAGCCTCTGACATAGCGCAGGAGGACAAGTTCTGCCAGTTCCGGAGGGAGCGCCAGGATATAAAGCGCCAGCTTGTCTTTTAACTCCCCGGCAGCGTTTACCGACGTATAGGTTTCTTCAAGTTCTTCCGTGCGGCAATCATTGAGCGCGCGGCACTCCCGTAATGTGATGGTTATCAGCCAGGCAGAAAACCTGGTTCCGGCTCTCAGTGACCGGATATCCTGGTATGCCGCAATGAATGAATTCTCGGCAGCTTCTGCTGCAGCCCCTTCAACCCCGGTGAGCCGCAAGGCAATATTGAAGATACGCTTCTGATATTTCCAGATAAGGGTTTCAAAGGCAGACAGATCACCTTTGTGCCAGGCGACAAGGAGCGGCTCATCTTCATCAGGAATAAACTGGCGTGTTTTCCTCATGAAATCTCCATGCTGGTAGAAGCTTGAGGAGGGTTACTTGCTGAAAGTGCCGCGATTATAACAGGAATGTTTGATAAGAAAAGCCATTGTTTATATCTGTTAGCTGTTTCGTTCACTTTTTGAACCCTTTGCAAATCAACCTGACAATGTCGCTTCAGACAGAGTAGCTGCTACCAGTTCCCCCCCCTGCAGCTCATTTCCGAAAGCAATTTTTTAACTACAACGCTTATAAAATGGCATTCTCCTGGATGCAGTAATTTATGGCCATGATCTGGCAGAAGCTCGTCGGGAAGATATCTCTCATTACCGGCAGTTCAAACTTGTAGTTGCACCCTGAAAAAGCTATTCTGCATTCAGCTATCAATAAAGGGGGCAACATGCTGCGTTTTCATCATTACGCTTTCATCGGACTGCTGTTACTGCCGCTGACGGCAATCTCCGCCGAACAGGCGCCACAGACTGCGGCAGAACCGGCAGTGGTCAAAGGAACAGACACCCCTAAAACCACCCCCTCCCCAACAATAGCGAGCCCAAAAGCTCCAGTTGTCAGAATAGGCTATGCCGATCTGATAAAACTAGCCGAAAAGTCCGATGTGGGTAAAGTGGCCAAGACTCATTTCGAGGCAAAGGCCGATCGTCTTAAGACGCAGCTGGAGACAAAGCAGAAGCTGTTGGAAAAGCAGAAAGCCACCCTTGAAGCGAAACTGCCGACATACACTCCTGAGCAGAGAGCTGCCAAGATCAAGGATTATGAAAGGAAGGTGGAAGAGCTCCGTAAAATGCTGATCAAGGCAGATCAGGAGCTGAAGCCGATGCAGGAGGAGCTGATCAAGGATATTTACGGGACAATAGCAAAGGCCGCCCGGGAGTACGGTTCAGCAAAGGGCTTTGCAGCCGTTGTGGAAAAACGGGAGCTGCTCTATCTTGGCAACAACGTGGAAGCCGAGGATGTGACTGAAGACCTGCTCAAGGAGCTGAATAAAAAACCTGCTCAGTGAGCAGTCAGCATGCTTTCGGAAATAAAAGATTCAATCGCTTTTTTGTGATCAGGGTCTATGGAAGTAAAACGAACGCCGCAGAGATGTTTGCCTTCTGCCCCAGCCTCGATTCTGGCCACTTCACCGTCAGCTGTGATATGGGCAGAGCCGGGCAGAAAGAATGAACATGACAGCTGATCACCAATTGCCAGCGGTCTTTCGGTCTCTATGAGAATACCCGAAACACTGAGATTCTGGGATGTACAGAAAAACACCGCATCATCCTGGGCCCCCTTCACCTTAGCCCGCAACAGAACCCTGTAACCCCGCCTTACCGAGATTGCCAGCAGTTTCTCCACATGTTCCAGGATTACCTTGGCGCTGAATGGCCTTTTGATACAGACATTGGCGCCGCATCTGGCACCCCTTGCCAGCTCTTCAGGGGTATCGTGACAGACGAGCACAAATGACACGGCACGCGATTGACTGTCTTCACGAATCTTTGCACAGAGAGCGTCGCCGCCGATATCCTGCAGATCCATGTCGGCAACAATCAGATTTACCCGTTCATCACGATGAATCTGCAACGCCCGCATGGCTGCCGGCGCAAGAAAAACCTGAAAATCTTTTCTGTCGAGAAGACTTTTACCTTCGTCGATAAAATAGCGGGATGCATTTACAAGAAGAATCTTTTTCATGGGTCGGTCATTTAACCGTAAGCAGGAACCAATGTCAAGCTGCTGGAAATTGACATCTGCCGATTGACTGCTATTTTTTATCCTGCACCTTAAATTGCCAGCCACGAGTAATATGATGAAATTCTTACTGAAAATCGTGATAAGCGCACTGCTTCTTCTGTCTGCATTGTTTGCTGGTGCAACGGCCCATGCTGACTCCCAAACCATCAAAGTCGGCATCTACGACTACAAGCCGCTGGTTTATCAGGATAGTGACTCTGCCCCCCACGGTTTTTTCATAGACATCCTCAACCATATCGCCACCAGGGAAAACTGGTCCCTGCAGTACAGTTACGGCACATGGCAGGAGGGGATCGGCCGCCTTGACAGGGGAGAGATCGATCTGCTCGCCTGCGTCGGCTATAACGATGAGCGGGCCAAACGTTATGACTTTGCTCCGGAGAGCCTGCTCACCGATTGGGGCACAGTTTTCAGGCATAGCAGGGTTTCAATAAACACCATCATGGATATGGAGGGGCTGACCGTTGCCGGACTGAAAGGGAGCATCTATACCCTTGGTTTTCAGCAGCTTGCCAGCCAGTTCAATGTAAATGTAAAGCTGCTGGAGAAAGATACCCTCCAGGAGCTTTTTTCCTCTGCGGAGCAACTCGACGCAATAGTCACCGGCAATATTGCCGGTAGCAGCTATGCCGATGACAAAAAATTCCGTCGCACTCCGGTGAACTACTCTCCAATTAAGCTCGGTTTTGCAACATTAAAGGGGCGCAATAGCGAAATTCTGGCTGTTTTGAGCCAGCGAATCAAGGAGTTGAAAGCTGACAGCAACTCCTTCTATTACAGAAAACATGATGAAATGCTCTCGGCAGGCAGCCGTAAAACTCTGCAACCCCCCGTCCTTTGGGGAATTTTCACCCTGGTTGGCGCGCTCCTCATCTCAATCACCTTTGTCATTACCCTTACCAGGATGGTAAGAAAAAAAACCGCCAATCTGGAAAACTACAGCCGTGAAATCAGTCTCAGTGAGGAGCGTTTCCGGCTGGCAATGGATGCTTCCCGTGACGGGCTCTGGGACTGGAAGATACTTACCGACGAGCTCTATTTCTCACCAGGATACTTCAGGATGCTCGGTTTTGAGCCGTTTGAGCTGCCACATGAGGCCTCAACCTGGCTTGATCGCATTCATCCTGACGACTACGAAAATGCGCTCAGTGCCAATACAGAGTGTGTTGAAGGGCTTACGGAGAGCTTTGCCGTTGAATTCCGGATGCTTGCCAAAGACGGCAGCTGGCGCTGGATTCTGAGTAGAGGGGCAGCTGTTGAAAGGCACAGTGATGGCCGGACGAGCAGAATTATCGGCACAAATACCGACATCTCCAATCTTGTGGCGACCAGGAATGCGTTAAAGCAGTCCGAAGAGCGGCTGATGCTGGCTGCTTCGGCAGCACACCTCGGTGTCTGGGACTGGGACCTTCAGAAGAGCTTGCTCGAATGGGACGCAAGGGTTTATGAAATATACGGCATGGCCCCCTCCTCCACGCAGAGCATGAAGCAGGTCTGGGAAAATTCCATCCATGAAGATGACCGGGATGAGGTGATCTCAAAACTGAACAGTGCCCTTAGCACCGGCTCCTTTTTCGAAATCGAATATCGGATTGTCAGAAATGACGGCACTATCAGAACCATCAAATCCTTTGCCACAATACTGAGAGAGAACGGCAGTGCCGTGCGAATGACAGGCGTTGATCTCGACGTTACCGAGCGAAGAATCCTGGAGCAGCAGATTCGCCATACGCAAAAGATGGATGCCATTGGCCGGCTTGCAGGGGGCATTGCCCACGATTTCAACAACAAGCTGACTGTCATTCTTGGCTATGCCGAACTGATGAAAATGCTGGAGTGTGATGCTGCCGGCAAGTGCGAGCAGCATCTGGATGAAATTATCAAAGCGGCCAACCACTCCCAGGAGATCACCCGTAAGCTCCTTTCATTTTCCAGAGACGATGCTGCTGAAAGCTGCCGGGTAGATGTCAATCATATGCTTAAGGAGATGGAGAGAACTCTGGGGCGATTGATCGGCGAGCAGATCGATATCAGCTTCAACCTGACCGAAGAGCTCTGGTCAATCCTGATCAACCCTACGGAGTACGACCAGATAATCATGAATCTGGTTGTCAATGCCAGAGATGCCATGCCCCGCGGCGGAAAACTTGTCATTACGACCAATAATGTCACGGTCAGCGAGAATGTTTCCGCCAGTCTGGTCAACGCTACCCATGGCGATTATGTAGTCACGACAGTTACCGATTCCGGATGCGGTATCGCCAAAAATATCCTCGAAAGAATTTTCGATCCGTTTTTTACTACCAAAGAGGCTGGTAAAGGGACAGGGCTTGGACTCTCAACTGTTTACGGCATAGTCCTGCGGTACGGCGGCTTCATATCCGTCAACAGTGAACCTGGCACAGGCACGACTTTCAGCGTCTATCTTCCGAAGTACAATGCCACGACCACCGTGACAACCGCAGTGGAAGAAACCGACACCGTTCACGGGGAAGGGAACATCCTGCTGGTCGAAGATGAAGAGGCGGTCAGGGATATGATCAAACTCTTCCTGGAGAGCGTGGGCTTCGCTGTCATCGTCGCAAATACTCCTGAAGATGCTGTCGAAATCTGCCACAGCGCCAGGGATATTGACTGCGTACTGAGCGATGTGATCATGCCAGGGCTTAACGGCAGACAGCTGTCTGACAAAATATACGCCATCAGGCCGGAGCTGCCGTTCGTTTTCATGTCCGGCTACACTGCCGACATCATTACAGAGCAAGGCATTACCCGGGAGGGGCACCACTTCATCAGCAAGCCTCTCAACTTCAAGGACCTGAAGGAAAAGCTGTTAGCGTCCATACAACCGGACAGGCCAGCATGCTGAGCTATACCGGTAAGGCCGGGATGGCCGTCAGCTGCCAGATATCCCGGTTGTATTCCTCCATCGTCCTGTCGGTGGAAAATTTTCCGCTCCGGGCACTGTTCATAATGCTCATCCTGACCCATCTCTCCCTGTCACGATAGATCCCGGCTGCCTTCCGTTGCGCCTTGACATATGATGCGAAGTCGGCTGCCGTCAGCCATGGGTCACAGGGGTTACGGATCGAATTTATGACCGGATCGAACAGGCCATGCTCAAACATGT
>VEOV01000041.1 GCA_012026855.1 Geobacter sp. | reverse complement strand
TAGGCTGCCTTGATCCTGGGCAACCCCTCTGCTTTCTGCTTCAGCAGGGCTTCTTTGCCGATAAACTCCTTGTTGAAATTGACAAACACCTCCAGGCCGGCTTCCAGCGGGGTGATTGTCTCGCTCAGGTCGCTGCCGTAAAGACTGTAACCGACTTCAAGGCGGAGCAGGTCGCGGCTGCCGAGTCCGGCAGGTTTTACCCGATCGTCGGAGAGGAGCAGTTCCCACAGCTCAGCGACCTTGGCAGCCGGGAGGAAGATTTCAAAGCCGAGTTCGCCGGTGTAGCCGGTGCGGCTGACAATTGCCTCGACTCCCAGGATTGCTGTTGTGGTGAATTTGAAGTAGGGGAGGTTGCAGGCGGCCGGTTCGAAGAAACGTAACATAACCTCGCGGGCAAGGGGCCCCTGCAGGTCCAGTTTGCCGGTAGTTGCGGTGATGTTTTCCAGCTTGCCGCCGGTCAGCCGGCTCTGGATGACGCTAAAGTCGTTGGGGGCCGTGGCCGCATTGACGACGATCATCACCTTGTTTTCTGCCATACGGAAGATAATCAGGTCATCGATGATGCCCCCCTTTTCGTTGAGCAGAAAGCCGTAGCGGGAACGGCCGACCGGAATGCCGGTGACGGAGAAGGTGAAGACGTTTTCCAGGCCGTCCCTGATGAGATCACCTTCGAAGATGAATTCACCCATGTGACAGATGTCAAACAGGGCTGCCTTCTCCCGGCAGGCGCGGTGCTCGGCAATGATCCCCTCGTACTGGATCGGCATGTCCCAGCCGCCGAAAGGTGCCATGAGTGCGCCAAGGGCGCGATGTGCATCGTTTAGCGGGGTTTTTTGCAATTTATCCATTGATTGCCTCCTTCAGAAAGCGCCTACTGTATGCCTTCGTTTTCAGTTTGTAAAGTAGATGCCGCAACCGGATTCTTTGGAGGCGGGTTTTTCCCGGTCAGTTTTTTCCAGCTGTTGCCGGCCATTTCCACAAGCCCGGCAATGGTGCGCTGGTAGAGCCGCTTTGCCGGAATTCTGTTAACGAGGTAGGTGTTATCCCCCTTCTCCAGCTTGATCTGCTCTCCGCTCTTCAGTTGGCCGATGGCTTCATAATGCTCACCGGAGATCCCCAGGAGAAAGCGGTATTCACCCTGCGCCGAGCTGCACGAGACAAGCAGAATGCTGTTCAGCGGTGCGCCGCTTTTGTGGTCGAAGCGGGTGGTCGCGGTGACAAAGGAGCCGTCACCGCCGTTGTCGCTGATCATTTTGTCGAGGGAGGCATCTGCCGGCTTGAGCCTGCCCAGTTTCGGCAGCCCGCTTGGCTTGAAGGGGTGCGGAGCCCTTTCCCGGTAGCTTTCGCTTCGTTCCAGCAGGATCACCACGTTGTTGTTGATCGGCCCTCCGATGGAGTGGGAGACGCCGGCCTTGAAGCGGCGAGTCAGCAGCATCTGGTGATTCTCCACCACCTGGATCATGCCGGTTGCTCCCAGAGGGTGTCCGCGCCCCTTCAGCCCCCCAGTAAGGTTGGTGGGGAACATGCCCCGCTCTCCGGTGACGCTGTCATCAAGCAGTGATTTGAGGAGTCTGCTGCGGGGCACCAGGCCGAGATCGACCATGTTGATCGGGCCGAAGCCGTTGAACGGGTCGTGCATGTTGACATGGAGTGCCCCGGCAAAAGAGCGGATATCCTTGATGCCTGCCATGGCATAAGCCTCTGCGGCAGCCCTGACCGTTGCCGGGAAAGAGTGAAAATAAAGGCGGTCGGCGATGGTGGGGATATCGGTAGCGCTCCCCACACCGGCTACCAGGACCTCGTGGGGTTTGGCAGTCAGGATCAGGCAGGCGACGCCGTCTGACATGGGGCAGAAGTCGTGCAGCCTCAAGGGGGACCAGTAGAGGTAGTTCCTGCCGTCGGCTATCTGCCGGTAATACTCCTCCACCGGCAGTTCAAAACCGAGGTGGGCATCTGGGTTGCGGGCTGCATAGCGATGGGCCCGCTGGGTCAGCAGGGCGGAAAAGGCGGTCCACTCCTCGGGGGAGAGTTTCAGTCTTTCGGTGAGGGATCGAGCCACCAGCGCTCCGCAGGCCGGCATTGACAGCCCGTATTCGGCCTCATCCCGGTCGATGACCCCGGCAACAATTCTGGTGGCTGCCAGGGTGTTGGCGTCGCTCATCTTCTGGATGCCAATGGCAAGCACGCTGTCGCAGCGGCCGGAGGCAATCTGCAGATAGGCATATTCCACCGCCGAAGCCCCGGATGAAGAGGCTGTATCGATCAACACCGATTTTGCCCCGGAGATGCCGAGGACACCGGCAATCTTGGCGGCAGTATTATCCACGCCGGAAAAGGCGACCGGGTTCTGGCAGCCGACAATGACCGCATCGATATCTTTCTGTTTGATGGTCGTTTCGCTGAAAACTGCCGCTGCTTTGGCCGCCATCTGCAGAAAGGTCAGCTTTTCACGGCTTTCGCCGGTATAACGGCCAACAGGAGCCATCCACGAGGCTGCTACATATACCTTGCGGGGCTGAAATGCACTCTTCATTGCTGACCTCCACGGATTTTAAGCTGGCTTGACAGGCTTGGGCAATTCTACAACCGGAACGCTTTTTATCAAGCGAATTCTGCTGGAATGCATAACAATGTTTTGCCTGATTTGTAAATGATTGCAGGCAGGTAAATGCCTTGACAGGAGACAGCTGCTGTCATACGATATTTCTTTTTTGACAGCTGTGCTAATAACGCGGAAAGGCGAATGATTTGAGCTGGCAGGCAATTGGAATATTTGATTCAGGGGTCGGCGGGTTGACGGTTCTGGGAGAGATCATGAGAGCTCTCCCCCAGGAGGATACCGTCTACCTCGGAGATACTGCCCGCGTCCCATACGGCACCAAGTCTCCTGAAACGGTGGTCCGGTTTTCCAGGCAGATTGCCTCCTTTCTGGTCAAAAAAGATATCAAACTTCTGGTGGTGGCCTGCAATACGGCTTCAGCCGTGGCGCTTGAAGTGTTGCAGACCGAGTTTCCCATCCCCGTTGTCGGCGTCATCGAGCCGGGAGCAGAACGTGCCGTGACCGTTACCAGAAACGGTAAGGTCGGGGTCATAGGTACTGCCGGAACCATCCGGAGCAGTGCCTATACCAAGGCGATCAAGCGGATCAATCCGGAGATCGAAGTTGTTACCACCGCCTGCCCGATGTTCGTGCCGCTGGCAGAAGAGGGGTGGGTGGATAACGAGGTGGCCAGGCTGACGGCAGCCACCTATCTGCAGGAAATGAAGACCAAGGGAATTGATACGCTGGTGCTTGGCTGCACCCATTACCCGTTGCTCAAGGGGATTATCGCCGAGGTCATGGGGAGTGATGTGACCCTGGTTGATTCTGCGGCCGAGACAGCCAAAAAAGTCAGGGCGATTCTTTCCGGAAGCGGTGAACTCAGGCCGGAGGCGGAGCAGGGGAACCATCACTTCTATGTGACCGATGTGCCGGCAGGGTTTATCAGGGTGGGGAACAGATTCCTAGGCAGCGCCTTTGGCGATGTTTACCAGGTTGAGCTGGAGGATGAGCAGTTCTCCGAAGAGGACCTCCTGTGAAAGTTAAGAAAGCTCCGAATCGTGGTGTCGGTGTTTTGATTGCCGCTTTTCTGATCCTGGCAGTGGCTCTCGGCGCACTGCTGATGCGCAAGCATGAAATGGCCAAGGTGCCGCCAGTGCCGGTACCCCGGGAGCAGGCCGGCAGCCATCCGGTAATGCTCTTTTTTGCCGACCAGAACAGTTCGGCACTGGTGCGTGAAGGTCGGGAGATAGATGCCTGCGATGAGGTTTCCGCCTGCCTTGAGGAGATTCTTGAGGAGCTGATTAACGGTCCGGTAACTGATCTGGCACCGGTTCTCCCTCCGGCCGGCATGTTTCACAGCGTAATACTTGATGGTGGCGTTGCCCGGGTCGATTTTGCCCAGGAGCTGCTGGACGCCCTGCCTGAAGGGAGTAACAGCGAAATGATGGCTGCCTACTCGGTGGTCAACTCACTTGCCCTGAACTATCCGCAGGTGAAGGGGGTGCTCTTCACCCTGGACGGCAAGCCGCTGCAGACGCTCAAAGGCCATCTTGATGTCCGCACCCCCCTTGCTCCTGATTTTTCCCTGGAGAAGGGGGCAAAACCACCCGAAACATTGAAAGGGAAGCAATGATGAAAGCCGATTTTCTCAAAGCCATTAATCAACGAGTTCTGGTGCTGGATGGTGCCATGGGCACCATGCTTCAGGAGCGCGGCCTTAAAGCCGGCCAGTCGCCGGAGGAGCTTAACCTTACCATGCCTGAAGTGGTGGCTGCGGTTCATCGGGAGTATGTGGCTGCCGGCGCAGATATCATTGTTACCAATACCTTCGGCGGCAGCCGGGAGAAACTTTCCCATTACGGTCTCGAAGGGCGGTTGCAAGAGATCAATGCTGCCGCGGTGGCTATTGCCCGTGAGGTTGCCGGAGAAAACGTCTATGTGGCCGCCTCCATCGGCCCGACCGGCCGTTTTGTCGAGCCGGTAGGGGACCTTTCCTTCGACGCAATGGCGGCAATCTTCCGGGAGCAGGCCGAGGCGCTGGTAGAAGCCGGAGCGGACCTGATCACCCTGGAGACGTTCCTGGATATCAAGGAGATTCGTGCCGCCATCATCGCCATCAGGGAGGTTTCGGCAACCATCCCGGTTATCGCCATGCTGACCTTTGACAATAACGGCCGGAGTGTGCTCGGCACC
>VEOV01000220.1 GCA_012026855.1 Geobacter sp. | reverse complement strand
GGTAACCGCGTACCACGAAGGTGACCGGCTTGCCATCGGGCACCTTGCCCGCGATGCAGATTTCCACGCCATCATCTTTGCCACCATGATCATCAATGCGGCGACAAACCCGTCCAGCCCGTATAACCTGCGCAGCCGACCGCTTGACTATCTTGGCAGGATATCCTACGGGCTCTACATGTATCATGAATTCGGCATTGCCACTTCGATCGCCCTGATCAGGCATTTCAGCAGTCACATCCAGAATTATCTGACGCTGCAGATTGCGACCTACTCCATCTCCCTCACCATCACCCTGCTGGTTTCTGCCCTCTCCTACAGATACATGGAAGGGTTTTTTCTCGGCCTCAAGCGGAAATTGCCCCACTGAACAAACCGGACTTCACCGGTAGCAGCCAGCTGAACAAGGTATAAAAAAAGGCGGGCATCGCTGCCCGCCTTTTTCCATTGCTTCATTCCGGCACTGCCTAGTTGGCGATGGCCTTCAGGTATTCCCTGTTCAGCTTGGCGATAAACTTGACGTTGATCCCCTTGGGGCAGGAAGCCTGGCACTCATAGTGGTTGGTACAGTTGCCGAAACCGCACTCTTTCAGAGCCTCGGTCATGGCGTTAACGCGGGTAGCAGCCTCTGCCTTGCCTTGCGGCAGTACGGCAAGCTGGGCAACCTTGGCGCTGGTGAACAGCATGGCCGAACCGTTGGGGCAACCGGCAACGCAGGCGCCGCAGCCGATGCACTCGGCAGCGTCCATGGCATAATCTGCTTCCGGCTTCGGAATCAGGATGGCATTACCGTCGGCAACACCGCCGGTGTGGCAGGAAACATAGCCGCCGGCCTGAATGATGGTATCAAGGGCGCTGCGGTCTACGGCAAGATCCTTGATAACCGGGAAGGCACGGGCACGCCATGGCTCGATGAAGATGGTATCGCCATCCTTGAAAGAGCGCATGTGCAGCTGGCAGACAGTGGTACGGTCCTGACCGCCGTGGGGCACGCCGTTGACAACCTGTGAACACATGCCGCAAATCCCTTCGCGACAGTCGTGGTCGAATGCGATCGGATCGACCCCTTTCTTGATGAGGGTCTCGTTGACTTCGTCGAGCATTTCGAGAAATGACATGTCAGGGCTGACATGCTTGGCTTCATAAGTCTCCAGCTTGCCCGGCGCATTGGGTCCCTTCTGGCGCCATACCTGGAGTGTCAGATTCATGGTATTGGAATTGTGATCGCTCATTATTTGTAACTCCTTACCGCCAGATGGACGTTATCGAATTTCAACGGCTCCTTGTGCAGCTCCGGCTCCTTGCCCACACCCTTGAACTCCCAGGCTGCAACGTGGCAGAAGTCAGCATCATTACGCTTTGCCTCACCGTCCGGCATCTGGTGCTCGACGCGGAAGTGACCGCCGCAGGACTCTTCACGGACCAGAGCGTCCTTGGAGAGCAGTTCGGCGAACTCGAGGAAGTCGGCAACACGGCCGGCGTTCTCAAGCTGCTGGTTGAACTCGCCACCGTCACCGGTGATGTTGACGTTGTTCCAGAACTCGTCACGCAGCTTCGGAATCTCGGCCAGGGCAGTCTTGAGGCTGGCGGCGCTTCTGGCCATGCCGACGTTTTCCCACATGACCTTGCCCAGCGCGCGGTAGATCTCGCTGACGGTCTTTTTACCCTTGAGGGAGAACATTTTCTTGATGTTGGCGTGGACTTCGTCGATGGACTTCTTCACTTCCGGGTTATCGAGGGAGTAGTCGCCCGGCTTGATGCCGGCAAGGTAGCCGCCGATGGTGTAAGGAATGACGAAGTAGCCGTCAGCCAGACCCTGCATAAGAGCAGAAGCGCCGAGACGGTTGGCGCCGTGCACTGAGAAGTTTGCCTCGCCCAGTACGAACAGGCCGGGAACATTGCTCATCAGGTTGTAGTCAACCCAGAGGCCACCCATGGCATAATGTGGGGCAGGGTACATACGCATCGGCCGTTTGTAGCCGTTCTCGTCGGTGATCTTCTCGTACATCTCGAAGAGATTGCCGTAACGCTCCTTGATGGTGCCTTCGCTGACCCGCTTGATGGCAGTGGCAAAGTCGAGGTAAACACCGCGGCCGCCAGGGCCGACACCGCGGCCGTCGTCACACTGCGCTTTGGCAGCGCGGGAGGCGATGTCACGTGGAGCCAGGTTACCGAAGCTCGGGTATTTACGCTCCAGGTAGTAGTCACGGTCATCTTCAGGAACATCATTGGGGTGCTTGCCGCAATCTTCTTTCTTCTTAGGAACCCAGCAGCGGCCGTCGTTCCTGAGGGACTCGGACATGAGGGTCAGCTTGGACTGATGGTCGCCGGTCTGCGGAATGCAGGTCGGGTGGATCTGTGTATAACAAGGGTTGGCAAAGAAAGCACCCTTTTTGTGGGCTTTCCAGTTAGCTGTAACAGAACAGCCCATGGCGTTGGTAGAGAGGTAGAAGACGTTGACGTAGCCGCCGGTTGCCAGGCAGACTGCATCACCCATATGGGCGCGGATTTCACCGGTCACCATATCGCGGATCGTAATCCCTTTGGCCACGCCGTCGATGACGATCAGGTCGAGCATCTCGGTACGGTTGTACATCTTGACGCTGCCAGCCTTGATCTGACGTGACAGCGCGGAGTAAGCGCCGAGGAGGAGCTGTTGGCCGGTCTGGCCACGGGCAAAGAAGGTACGGGATACCTGGGCGCCGCCGAAGGAGCGGTTGTCCAGGTAGCCGGCGTAGTCACGTGCAAAAGGGACGCCCTGGGCAACGCACTGGTCGATGATGTTGTTGGACACCTGAGCCAGACGCCAGACGTCAGCTTCACGGGCGCGGAAGTCGCCACCCTTGATGGTGTCGTAGAAGAGACGGTAGATGGAGTCGCCGTCGTTCGGGTAAGCCTTGGCAGCGTTGATACCACCCTGGGCAGCGATGGAGTGGGCGCGGCGTGGCGAATCCTGGTAGCAGAAAGCCTCGACATTGTAGCCGAGTTCTCCAAGAGAGGCAGCAGCTGCGCCACCGGCAAGGCCGGTACCTACCATGATAACCTTGTACTTACGCTTGTTGGCAGGGTTCACCAGCTTCAGATCGAAGCGGTGCTTGTCCCATGTTTTTTCAATCGGTCCGCTTGGACATTTTCCGTCGAGTATCACTATGAACCCCCTATTTAATC
Organism: Geobacter sp.; assembly: GCA_012026855.1. Classification (GTDB taxonomy): domain Bacteria; phylum Desulfobacterota; class Desulfuromonadia; order Geobacterales; family DSM-12255; genus VEOV01. The sequence continues at coordinate 13,847 of VEOV01000220.1, read as the reverse complement.
AATGCGCTGGCAAGTATGGAGAGTGGGATAACTACATAACCGGCAAGCAGGATGAAGGCAACCGCTTTACCAATAGCCGAAATAGTGCACTGAGTTTTGTCAGTGTTCCATCCCATGGTCTGGAAAAAGCTCTGAATGCCGTGTGAGAGATGCAGGAAGAGAGCCGCCATGGCGATCACGTAGATGGCGGAGGTGCCAAAGTTTTTGAATGCCGATACTACCATGGTAAAGACATCGAACCGACCGAGAGCATCAACCCCCTGAACAACACCCGGAGTAAGGCGGGCAGTGAAATGGAGCAGGTGGTAAACGATGAAGGCCATGATCACCACACCGGTCCAGATCATGGTGGAACTGGCAAAGGTCGCCTTGATCTGCTTCTTGACAGCGTACCCTGCCGGATTGGCTGCACTGTTCTCCAGGGTCAGCTGGATAGCATAGAAGATGTGGATTGCTGCCAGTGCGAACAGACCGGCACGGAACAACCATACCAGAGCACCCAGATCGTGCAGATGTTTGGCATAGGCGTTTATGCCGTCAGGACCTACGAAAATGGAGGAGTTGCCCAGCATGTGGACAACGGCGAACAGGACCATGCTCTGACCTGTAATCGCCATGAGAACCTTTCTGCCAACTGCGCTTTTTAGAATTTGCATGATTCTTTCCCTTTTAACGAGAGATATACTGCCTGATTTGAATAATTAGATCCCCATGTTTCAACATTTGGGGAGATAAGAAGAAAAGAAAAACCATTCTAAGGGGGGCCTCGCCAACTGCTGAACGATCGCATTATCATTTTCCTTTCACTGAAATGTTGATGATAAGACGAAGAGCCGTGGTGCACTGCCAGCCCTGGATTTGACCGGAAGCATACTAAACGCCGTTTTAGAAAAAATCAACATAAATAATGTATACAGTGTCCAAAATGAGCCGGTCTGGCAAGCTGCCCGCCCCCCTTTCCCCTCCTGACTTGACACCCTCTCCCTGATGACGGATAATCGCAGCACAAATGTTTTAAAAAGGCGAACAGCAGATGAAATTTACCCTTCTCAAGAAAGACACCCAGTCAGCCGCCCGGCGCGGACGGTTGCAGACCCCCCATGGCACCATCGAAACCCCGATCTTCATGCCGGTCGGCACCCATGCCGCCATGAAGGCAATGACACCGGAACAGGTTCATGCCACCGGAGCGCAGATCATCCTCTCCAACACTTACCACCTGCATCTTCGTCCGGGAGAAGCCCTGGTGGAGAAAGCCGGTGGACTGCACAAGTTCATGGCCTGGGACAAGCCGATCCTGACGGACTCCGGCGGTATCCAGGTGTTTTCCCTGCCGAACAAGCGGATCACCGAAGATGGCGCCTATTTCAAACACGAAGTAACCGGCGAAGAGATTTTTCTCGACCCGGCGCGGGCAGTGGCCATACAGGAAGCTCTTGGGGCAGACATCATGATGTGCTTTGACGAGTGCATCCCCTACCCCTGTGACAAGAAATATGCGGCCCAATCAACCAGAAAGACCATCCGCTGGGCAGAGCAGTGCCTCAAGTCCCAGACCAGAAAAGACCAGGCGCTGTTCGGCATTGTGCAGGGCTCTGTTTATGAGGACCTGCGGGAGATGTGTGCCAGGGAGCTGGTGGCCATGAACTTCCCCGGCTATGCCATCGGCGGTGTGTCGGTCGGCGAAGGGCTGGAGCTGCTCAAAAAAGTGGTGGCCATGACCGCGCCGTTTTTGCCTGAGGACAAACCCCGCTACCTCATGGGAGTCGGCCTGCCTGAGGATATCCTGGAGAGCGTCGAGCGGGGCATGGACATGTTCGACTGCGTTATCCCGACCCGCTATGCCAGGAGCGCTACCCTGTTCACCCGGAGAGGCAAGATCCGCCTGACCAACAAGAACTATCGCCGCGACTTCTACCCCATTGACCGGAGCTGTTCCTGCTACGCCTGCCGAAACTTTTCCAGGGCCTACATTCATCACCTGTTCAATGCCAACGAGGTTCTCTCCGCCATCCTGGCCAGCATTCACAATGTCCAGTTCTACCTGACCATGATGGCCGAAATCAGGGAGAGCATCGAGCAGGGCAACTTCATGGCATACAAGCAGGAGTTTCTGGCAGGTTATCTGAAAGGGTGAATCATTTAGCGGCAAGCGATTTTTCTGCTCGATCTATCGAAATATGGAAGTGTGCCGGGAAAAGCCGCCTCCAACTCAACGCCTCTGCTTCTTCTCCGGTGGAGAGTAATCCCGAATACGGCTAAGATTCCTGCATAATTGGCTTAGATATGATTCTGTCGATGGGCCCCGGCTGTTTTCGTTGAATGCGGCTTTCCCCGTCACGTTTTCAAGTGAAAGGTTAACCAAATAATGACAAAAACCGATCTGAAAAATTTCAATCTGCGGGAACTGGAACAGTTCCTCTCCGGCAAGGGGAAGGAAAAGTTCCGGGCAACGCAGATTTTCAAGTGGATCTACCAGCTTGGCGCAACCACTTTTGCCGAGATGACCAACCTCTCCAAGGACCTGCGCACGGAGCTGGAAGAGACCGCCTGCATCAGCACTTTCCAGCAGACTGTCTTTGAGGAGGGGAGTGACGGCACCCGTAAGTACCTGTTCACCCTTGACGATGGCGAATCTGTAGAGTCAGTGCTGATTCCCGATGAAGGGCGCAACACCCTCTGCATCTCCACCCAGGTCGGCTGTGCCATGAGGTGCGAGTTCTGCCTGACCGGCACTTTCCGTCTGAAGCGCAACCTGACCACCGCCGAAATCATCAATCAGGTCTGCGCCGTCAAAAAGGATTTCGAGGTACGCAACATCGTCTTCATGGGGATGGGTGAGCCGCTGCAGAATCTGGACAATCTAGTCAGGGCCATAGAGATCATGCTGGACGGCAATGGTCTGCAGCTCTCCAACCGCCGCATCACCGTGTCAACCTGCGGGCTGGTGCCTCAGATGGCCGAACTGGGCAAGCGGGTTACAGTCAATCTGGCGGTGTCACTTAACGCCACTACCGACGAACTGCGCAACCGGTTCATGCCGGTGAACCAGAAATATCCGCTCAAGGAACTGCTGCAGGCCTGCCGCAACTTCCCGCTGCCGTCACGACGGAAAATCACCATCGAATATGTCATGATCGGCGGCATGAATGATTCTCTGGAGGACGCCAGAAGGCTGCTGAAACTTACCAGTGATATCCCCAACAAGGTGAACCTGATTCCGTTCAACGAGCATGAAGGGTGCGGCTTCAAGTCGCCAACCCAGGCAGCCATAGACGCTTTTCACAAATATCTCATCGACCGGCATGTCACGGTAATTACCAGGGACAGCCGCGGCGGTGACATCTCGGCCGCCTGCGGCCAGCTTAAGGGGCGCCTGGAAAAGGGCCCCGGGGTTGATTGTTAGATTATTGTTTTCGACAGCTTGGCCAACCGCTGCCAATCGAGATTCACTCGCCCGTCCATGACCTGCTCGGATGGCACAACTTTCAATAGCTCTTCCAGGGTCGTCTCCTGGCGGAGAAATCTTATCAGCCCTTCTTCAAAGAGGGTTCTCCTTGCCCCCGCCCCGAAAATCCGCTCACGCAGATCAAGGTTGTCCGGACAACTGTGCACAAAACTAAGCTCATCCCGGCTGGGAATCCAGAGCTCAGTAATCGGCAGCCTGCCTGCAAAGCCGGTATAGTTGCAGCTTTCGCACCCTTTGCCGCGCCGATAATGAACTTTGACATTTTCCGGAATGGCGAATTCCTTGAGTACAACCGACTCGGGCTGATAGTCAGCCAGGCATTTCACGCAACACTTTCTAACCAGCCTCTGGGCAATAATCCCGCGCAGGGTTGTCGACAGCAGGTTCGGTTCCACCCCCATATCGAGCAGCCTGGTTACGGCACTGGTAGCATCGTTGGTATGCAGGGTGCTGAGGACCGTATGACCGGTAAGGGCCGCTCTTACTGCTATTGAAGCGGTCTCTGCGTCGCGGATCTCGCCAACCATGATATTGTCAGGGTCCTGACGCAGAAATGACCTGAGAATTCTGGCAAAGGAGTTGCCGATAATTTCATTAACCTCAGACTGGCAAACACCGTCAATGGTGTACTCCACAGGGTCTTCCACCGTCAGCGTCTTTGTTCCGGGAGTATTGATATGGCCAAGCATGGCATATAGCGTAGAAGACTTTCCTGAACCGGTCGGACCGGTGACCAGAAAAAGGCCGGTTGGCTTGTCAAGTGACGAGAAGAGCGGCTCGATCACGTCAGTGAAATAGCCGAGCGTTTCAAGGTTGAGCACGCTCCCCTTCTTATCCAGTATCCTCATGACCAGGCTTTCACCATAAAGATTCGGCACGGTGGAAACCCTAAAATCGATACTCCTGGTCTCTTTCCCCTTGGTTATATTGATCTTGAAGCTGCTGTCCTGGGGGCGCCGGCGCTCGGCAATGTCCATATCGCAGAGCACCTTGATCCTGGAGATAATCTGCCTGCTGTGGGAGGCCAGATAAACAGGGTCCACATAAAGGTTAAGCTCCTGGAGAACGCCGTCAATCCTGTAGCGGATAAACATGCCGTCCTGAACAGGTTCAAGGTGGATATCACTGGCACCGGCGGTAATTCCAACCGAAATGATCCTTTTGACGAGATTCTCCACATCGGTCGTGATGAAATCAGCAACGTACTTCGATCTGAGCATCTCGCGCGGCACATCTTCAATCGTTTCGTAAAGGATGCCGCTCTTGTCCTTGTCAAAGATCACCGCATCCTTGCTGTAGATCCTATGTTGTGCCGCCGTTATCTCACTGTCCACAGCCACAACCTGTTTTATCCTGACATGGAGAAACTGCTCAATCTGCTTGATCTCGTCAATGGGGAGCGGGTTGACCACGGCAATCGTCAGCTGATTCTCCAGAAACTCGATGGGAACCAGACGGTTGCGCTTTGCGTAAGCCATATTGACGAAACCGCTCAGCTCAGTATTCAGATAATATTTTTCCAGCTCGACAAAAGGGAGATCGAACTGACTGGCGATAACCCGGGCAAGATCCTTCTCGTTAACCGCATGCATACTCAGCAGAGCCTGCCCCAGCAGGATATGCTCCTTTCTGCTGATTTCGAGAGCCACATCCAGCTTCTCGGCAGTTACCAGGTTCTTGCGCACCAGCAGCGAGCCGAGCTGCTCGCGCTTGTGATAAATATCAAGGACGGAGCTGAGATCATCTTCAGTTATGAAGCCAAGTTTGCAGAGGATCTGCCCAATTGGGATGAAAGGGTTCTGCTGCTGCATTTCCAGTGCTTTTTGCCGTTGCTCAGCCGTTATCAGTTTGCTGCCCAGCAACAGTTCTCCAAGTCTCTGTTCAGGCATAATCGCTCCACTGTTTGCAGTCGGTAAAAGTATCTGCTATATAGTGCCATGCTTTTAAGGAAGCACAACCAATCTGCATAAATTTTTTCTAACAATAGGAGACGGGATTATGGCGACTATCGGAGTTATCGGCGGCAGCGGACTTTACGAAATGGAAGGTCTTTTAAATGTAAACGAAGTCTCTGTGACAACCCCCTTTGGCGACCCTTCGGACAAATATATCACCGGCACCCTGGGGGACGTACAGCTGGTATTTCTGCCGCGTCACGGCAGAGGTCACCGTTTTCTGCCGTCAGAGGTAAACTACCGGGCGAACATCTACGGCATGAAACAACTCGGTGTTGAGCAGATTATTTCCGTGTCAGCCGTGGGGAGCCTGAAAGAGGAGATCGTGCCGGGACATATCGTCATCCCGGACCAGTTCATTGACAGGACAAAGGGGGTTCGCAAGGACACCTTCTTCGGCAATGGCGTCGTGGCCCATGCGGGCTTTGCCGATCCGGTCTGCGCCAGACTCTCCGACACCCTTGAAGCTGCGGCCAGGACTGCCGGAGCAACGGTACACCGTGGCGGCACCTATATCTGCATGGAAGGCCCGGCATTCTCCACCAGGGCGGAATCCTTCATGTACCGCGATCTGGAAGCTGCCGTCATCGGCATGACCAACCTGACCGAAGCCAAGCTGGCAAGGGAAGCGGAAATCTGCTACGGCATCATCGCCCTCTCCACCGACTACGACTGCTGGCATAATTCCCATGAAGATGTCACGGTCGAAGCGATCATCAAGATTATCCATCAGAATGTAGCCATGGCTAAGAACATCATCCGGCATGCGGTCGGCAACATTGCCGCCGAGCGGAGTTGCCCCTGTGCCACGGCAATGCAGTATGCCGTCATTACCGACAGGAAGGTAATACCGGCGAAGGCCAGGGAGGATCTGGCCCTGCTGGTGGGGAAATACCTGTAAGCTACTTCATTATTTCGATCTTGCCGATCTGCGGCTGGGGCACCAGCGCCTTGGTGAGGGCGCTGACCCCCTCCCCCACATAATGGGTGGCAATGAACACGACCGCAGCCAGGAGAATGCCGACCGCCACATTACCGTTTTTCAGATGTTCCCCCAGGCGCATGTGCGGGTTGATGTTTCTTGCCAGCCGCCCGAAAAGGCGTAAGGTTGCCGATACGGTAAAGAGGGCAATGCCGAGCGTCAGAGCCAGGTGGCAGAGGGTCAGCAGCCCGGCCTGCCAGAGCGGCAGAGAAACTTCATCAGGGGCCGAGATGGAGAGCCTGAACATACCGACCGAAGCGCCAAGACCTTTTTCCAGCATCAGCGCGGCAGACACCATAATCACCGAGACAAGAATGCCGACAGCCACATTCCCGTCGGCTATGGCCTCTTCCATATCAAAATCACTGTTCGCTTTTATGAAAATCCGGTAGATCAGATAGATGATCACTCCGGACATGACAACCATCAGCGAAAGCTCGAACAGACTTACCAGCAGATGAATCAAAAACATGTATAGCTCCTTGTTCTAGTTTGCCGAAAACGGCTCGATCCTGACATTGTCAGCCGCATTGAGCAGCGACAGCGTCTTTCTGTCAACCGTTCCGGGCGGCAGCCAGCCCGGCCCGGCCGGCTCCATCAGCACATAGCGGGCGCCCCTGTACTCCACAAAGGCATCCCCTTTGGCAGGGTTGCGTAACACCCCCATGAGATAGTGATTAGGCACCCCCACACCGACAATCTTTATCCTGTTCCAGTTGAGCAGGATAGAGGCAAGCAGAGCAGCCTTGGTATCGCAGTCCCCCTTGCCGAGGGCAAGGGTTTCCAGCGGCGGGTAGACCCCGCCGGTCTGCCGCCCCTTGACTGTCAACGGTACATTTTCATACTGCACGGCTGTCTGGATAAACGAGAGCGCAGCAGCAATAATGCTGTCCGAATCATAGCCCAGCTTTTCCGCGGCGCTGTTCAGACTGAGCGCAACCGGTTTGACCCGCTTGACATTCCGCTGCACTATTTCCGGAATATCCGCCATCAGGACATTCCCGTCACTGAGTTTGAAGCCGCGCGACCGGAAGAAGTTGTTGAGTCTTGACCTGTACTCGGCACTGATCTTTTCGCCGGCGCGGTTAAGCTCCTCCTGCCCCTGACGGTTCCTGACCGCAGTTTGATAGGCCTCTTCAATCGCCCGCTTCTGCCACTGGTCGATGGCAGCCCGCTCTGCGGCAGTATAGCCGTATTCATGGCGGTAGGCGGCAAGCTCCCTGACAGGAATGGAAAAATTCAGGCTCAGCTGGTCGCTGTTGAAATTCAAAAAACCGTATTCAGCCGACAGATGCCCGCCAGACTCCTTGATCTTCTGGTGGGCAGATGGCTTGGGCGCAGCTATTGCGACGGAAATGGCCAACAGAGCAAGAATCATCACCCCGAGGAGGTAAAGATTCAGCCTGTTTACCGGATGTGAACTGCAGCTGTTGCCCATACCGCTCCGGAATAGGGTTGTAATTGGAGGTCAAATGGAGTAGGAATTCCTGATTATAAATGCCTTAATCCAAAAAGCAAGAGAGTTGAAGATGGCAAAAAAAGTAACCAGGAAACAGCATAATTCAAGGATGTGTTTCGTCTGCGGCTTGAATAACCCTGCCGGCTTGCAGGCTTCTTTCTATGAAATCGAAGGGGACTCCCTCGTGGCGGTCTTTACCCCGCAGGAACAGCACCAGAGCTACCCCGGCAGGATGCACGGCGGCATAGCCGCTACCATCCTGGACGAAACCATCGGCAGGGCAATCATGATCGGCAACGAGGATCAGGTGTGGGGTGTGACCCTCGATTTCAGCGTCTCCTACAAGAAGCCTGTGCCCCTTGGCGTCGCACTGAAAGTGGTCGGCAGGATAACCGAGGATGGCAAACGGATATTTTCCGGCACAGGCGAGATTCTGCTGCCTGACGGCGAAGTGGCTGTAACCGCCAGAGGGAAGTACATGAAAGTCCCCCTTGACAGGATTGCTGAATCCGGTCTGTCGGAACTTGATTGGGAAGTAACTGCTGAGGAAGGGGATCCTGTGGAGATTACAATCTGATGCTAGCCTTCCATGCCGAGCCGCATCATCTTCTCCACCAGCGTCGTCCGGTTGATTCTGAGCAGCTCGGCCGCCTTTGACTTAACCCCTGCCACCAGGGCAAGGGCTTCGCTGATCATCTGCCGCTCCATGGCACTGACGGTTTCCGGCAGATTGACCCCATCCATGGTCATCCTGAAAGGCTGGGGCGCTGCACTGCTGACCAAATGACTTATCCCCGAAGGAAGATCCTGAAGTCCGATCAACTCCCCATCAGTGAGTGCCACCAGGCGCTCGACACTGTTTTCCAACTCACGGACATTGCCCGGCCAGTCGTAAAGCTCAAGCGCCTCGACGGCCTGCATGCTTATGGTCATCGACTCACGCTTCATCTCGGCGCAGTATCTTGCCAGAAAGTGCCTGATCAGCGGCACGATATCCTGCTTCCGCTCCCGCAAAGGTGGCACCAGCAAGGGAATAACGTTCAGACGATAGAAGAGATCCTCACGAAAACGCCCGTTTCTGACTTCACTCTCCAGGGACAGATTGGTAGCGGCAATCACCCGGACATCAAGCTTGATGGTCGAATTTGAGCCGACCCGCTCCACCTCCTGCTCCTGCAGCACTCGCAGCAGCTTTATCTGCAGATGTAGCGGCATGGTGCCGATCTCATCCAGGAAAATAGTACCGCCGTTGGCGCTCTCGAACTTGCCCACCTTCTCCCGGTGAGCGCCGGTGAAGGCCCCCTTGGCATGGCCGAACAGCTCACTTTCCAGGAGATTTTCCGGAATCGCACCGCAATGCACTGCAACGAAGGGTTTGTCCTGCCTCGGGCTGTTAAAGTGGATCGCCTTGGCGACAATCTCCTTGCCGGTACCTGACTCTCCGGAGATCAACACGGTTGAATCGGTCCTGATTATCCGTTGCATCAGCGCAAAGAGGTTCTGCATGGCGGGTGAGTTGCCGATAATATTGGCAAAGCCGAACTTATCCCGCAACTGGTCTTTGAGGTAGCTGTTTTCTGTGAGCAGTTGCCGTTTCTCCTGGGCCTTAACCAGAATCATCCGCAACTCGTCCATATTCAGGGGTTTGGTAATATAGTCGAATGCCCCCTCTTTCATGGCACTCACGGCACTCTCGGCAGAAGCATGACCGGTGATCAGCACAACCTCTGTTGCCGGGTGATACCCCTTGATGTGCTTCAGGAGGTCAATACCGCTGCAGTCAGGCAGGCGCAAGTCTGTAATGACAATGTCGAAGGTCTCGGTGTCAAGTTTCTCCCTGGCCTCCTGACCGCTTGCCACGCCGGTTACGGCATAACTTCCCTTTAACAGGAGCTGCAGCGCCTGACGACTGCCATCCTCGTCATCAATCAGCAGAATGGATGGTTTATCCTTCATTTCATCTCCGCTTACCGGCAAAGGTTACTGAAGGATTATTAACATGGTTCTGCAGATGATGGCAAGGGGAAGGGACTGGCTGCATGGCAGATCACTACCGCTGCATGCCAAAACCTCAAGCTGACAACTCTCAACCCGCTTACCATGAGCGTGAACTTGCTTCCGTACACTCATTGCGCGGCCAGGAATCAAGAGTGCCGTCAACAAGCCTTACCTGCACGGTCTCTCCTGCTTCGGTACAGCCGAAACTGTAGCCAGCCTTGCCGTTCTTCGTGTTGCGCAGGAGAATTGCTTCCTCACGCTGCTCAGTACGGTAACATACCTGTGAAAATTTCCCGGAATTCATGACTGTCCTCCCGCCTCTGGCTAGAGAGCCCGCATGTTGCTGAACTCACCCCATTCAAGAAATGTGCGCGGCTCTTCAACAAACGAGTAGATGTTCTCCACCATCTGCAGATGTTCCCGTTCTTTTGCAGCAGCGATTTCACAGACTTTCCTCATGGGGTCATTCTTTGCCTGGGCAACCAGCCTGTCGAAGAATTCAATGGTTTCTTCCTCCTCCTGCAGAACATGGGCATAGGCGTCAGGATCATTCCTGAGATCTTTACCCGGATTGCTAAAATCTATGCTCGGGTGATAAACACAGACGCTCCCCTGCAGGCCGGATTCAACCGGCTCCAGATGCACAAACTCTTCATTTATTGCCAGCAGCTTGTCGATATGCTCATCTTCTGCCGCTGCCAGCAGGGCAAACAGTCTTTGCATCTCCCTGCTTTCTGTTGCCATTGAGAGGTTGGCATAGTTTGCCTGCGCCTCCCGCCTCATTTTTATGGTGCATTCGATGATGTTCACAAAGACCTCCTTCAGGGCCATACAGCCCTGCACCACTTCATGACATGTATAAATACTATCATTTTTGCAACATTTTTCCAATAAGGATCAGGCCATGGGCCACAACCAGTCAAAATTAATCTGACCGTTTGGCATTCTTCCTGCCGTGCGCTATACTGAGGGTCAAGATATTCATTACCAAGGAGGATTTACGGTTATGCTTTCCAAAACTGTTTATGCAGCACTCAACAAGCATATGAATACAGAGCTTTTTTCAGCCTATCTCTATCTCAACATGTCCGCAGCTGCCAACGAAATGGGTTACAAGGGGAGTGCCAACTGGTTCAATGTCCAGTATCAGGAGGAGATGGTTCACTTCACCAAATTCTACAATTACATCAACAGTCAGGGAGCCCAGGCCATCGTCGACAAGATGGCAAAGCCGGCCAGCAGTTTCAAGTCGCTGCTGCACTTCTTTGAAGAGACCCTGAAACATGAGCAGTTCATTACCAGATGCATCAACGACCTGACCGAGCAGGCAGTGAAGGAGAAGGATCACGCCACACAGATTTTCCTGCAGTGGTTTGTTACCGAACAGATCGAAGAAGAGGAAAATGACCGGGAGATCATCGGCAAGCTGAAACTGATTGGTGACAACGGCTATGGCCAGCTCATGCTCGATAACGAGCTGGGAACCAGGGTGTTTGTGCCGCCGGCAGTTATCTGAAAGAAACCCTGCCATGCTGGATAAAAAAAGAGCCCGGAGGGGACACCTCCGGGCTCTTTGCGTCAAAATGCCGGTTGGAGTTACAGCATAATCTCAACCTTGGCTTCTTTTTTCAGGTTGGTCACATAGTCAAAAACCGCCTTCTGGGTCTTTTGCCCCTTGAGGAAGTTAGCAATCTTCTCTTTCAACTCCTCAAGCTTCGGAGTTGCACCACCCTTTTTGTCGGTCACCTTGATGATGTGGTAACCGAACTGGGTCTCCACTACACCGCTCATTTCACCCGGCTTCAGAGCGAAGGCTGCCTGCTCGAACTCCGGCACCATCTGCCCCTTGCCGAAGAAACCGAGGTCTCCCCCCTGCTCCTTGCTTGGGCAGGTTGAACTTGTCTTGGCAGCTTCGGCAAAATCCTTGCCTGCCGCGAGTTGTGCCAAAATGGCCTCTGCCTTCTCCTTGGCCTTTGCCTTCACTTCCGGAGTGGCCGCGGCATCTACGCCAATCAGGATATGGCTCGCCTTGATCTGCGGCTCCTCGCCCAGCCTGTCCCTGTTTTCGTCATAGAATTTCTTGATATCATCGTCACTTACCTTGATGGTTGGAGCAATCTTCGTATCAATATAGTAGCTGATGACGATATCCTTGCGGCTTATTTCGGCCAGCTCCTTCTCGGTCATGCCGGATTCCTTGAGAGCTGACTCAAAGTCTGCCGGACTGTTGAACTTCCCTTTATTCTGCGCCATCTTGAAGTCCACCTGCTTTTCCAGGTCTGCAGGAGTCGCCTTCAGCCCCTCCTGGTACATCAGCTCTGCATAAATAAGCTGATCAAGCGCTGCCAGCTGGGCTTTCTTCTGCTCTTCCGGGGTACTCCCCGGCTGAATCCGGTTCTGGGCAGCCAGGACATTGAACGCTCGCTCCAACTCACCCCGGGTAATCACGGTTTTACCTACTGCTGCCACAGGAGCTTGCGGGTCAACTGCAGGCTTGACTGCTTTGGCCTCATCCTTGGCAACCGGCGCATCGGCTGCCAAGGCAGTGGTGCATATTCCCAGCGCACAAAGAGATGCAAATGTAAGGGCTGAAATTGTCTGACGTAGCTTCATCGGTAATTTTTCTCCTTGCCTTATTTGAGATTGATTGCCGATTTTAACATATAATCCGTCCATATGTAAAAAAAAGAGTCTGGTCCGTTCAAACTCCTTGTTGACATCCGGAAGAGAATCTGTTTCTATGCACTCTCCATAATCGGTCTAAGTGTCTAAAATAACTAAATAATTTTACTTTGCCTAAATATTTAACCGCACTTGAGCAGTTTGATTTTCCATAAAAACAGGGGGTCTTTGATGCAGAAAAGAAAGTTCAGAAAAATAATGGCGGCTAACCGGGGCGAGATAGCGATCCGTATCTTCCGCGCCTGTACCGAGCTCGGTATCGGCACTGTTGCCATCTATTCGGAAGAGGACAAACTCTCGCTGCACCGCTACAAGGCCGATGAAGCCTATCTGATTGGCAAGGGGAAAGCGCCGATCGACGCCTACCTGGGGATGGACGAGATCATTGCCCTGGCGCTGAAGGCGGATGTTGACGCCATTCACCCCGGCTACGGCTTTCTGGCCGAGAATGCCGATTTTGCCGAGAAGTGCGAAGCAGCCGGTATTGCCTTCATCGGCCCCACTGCAGACATGATGCGTTCCCTGGGGGACAAAGTTGCCGGGCGCAAGGCCGCCATGGCCGCCGGGGTACAGGTGGTTCCCGGCACAGAGGACCCGATCACCAAGGAGGAGGAGGCTCTCAAGTTTGCCAAGGAAGCCGGCTACCCGATCATCATCAAGGCCTCTGCCGGTGGCGGCGGCCGCGGCATGCGGGTTGCCCACAACAAGAAGGAGCTGCTGGAAGGACTGGCCAGCGCCTCCAGCGAGGCAAAGGCATCTTTCGGCAATGCCGAGGTTTTCCTGGAGCGCTACATCATCAATCCGAAGCATATTGAAGTGCAGGTGCTGGGGGACAACCACGGCAACCTGGTGCACTTCTTCGAGCGGGACTGTTCGGTGCAGCGCCGCCACCAGAAGGTGGTGGAGTTTGCCCCGGCTCTCTGCCTCACCCAGACCCAGCGGGAGGAGCTCTGCACCGCGGCCCTGAAAATCGCCGGTCACGTGCGCTACCGCAACGCCGGCACCATCGAGTTCCTGGTGGATGAAGAGGGGAACCACTACTTCATCGAGATGAACCCGCGTATCCAGGTGGAGCACACCGTCACCGAGCTGATTACCGGCCGGAACCTGGTGCAGAACCAGATCCTGGTGGCCGAAGGGCTGAAACTCTCCGACCCGGAGATCAACATTCCCTCCCAGAGCGCCATCGATATGCGCGGCTATGCCATCCAGTGCCGCATCACCACCGAGGACCCGGCCAATAACTTTGCCCCCGACTTCGGTACCCTCACCACCTACCGCTCGGCGGCCGGCGCCGGCATC
>VEOV01000223.1 GCA_012026855.1 Geobacter sp. | reverse complement strand
GCCGCCGCCGGCGCCGCAGCAGAAGCTGTCCATGCCGCTCTTGTCCATCTCCTTGATCCAGCCGCCGGTTTTGGTGAGGATGTTCCGCGGCGCTTCCAGGATATCCATGTAACGGCCGATGTAGCAGGAGTCGTGGTAGGTGAGCTGGTAGGGGGACGGGGTCAGCTGCAGCTTTTCCTGTTTAAGCAGATTGTTGATGTAGGTGGTGTAGTGCTCTACCTCGATCTCCAGACCGAGGTCCTGGTAGTCTCTTGCCAGGGTATTGAAGCAGTGGGGGCAGGTGGTGACGATCTTCTTGACCCCGTACCCCTTGATGAGTTCGATGTTCTCGGCCGCCATGGCCTGGTAGAGGTATTCGTTCCCCAGCTTCCTGGCCGGCTCGCCGCAGCACTTCTCCTCTTTGCCGAGGATGCCGACCCTGATATTGGCGGCATTGCAGATCTTGATGAAGCTTTGGGCGATCTGCTTGTTCCTTCGGTCAAATGAGGCATAGCAGCCGACAAAGTAGAGGATGTCGACGTCGCTGTCGTTTTCCATGATCCTGACATCCAGTCCGTCAGCCCACTCGGCCCTGGCAGCAAAGGCCAGGCCAAAGGGATTGCCGTTGACTTCAATGTTGTTGATGGCGGTGCGGACTTCGTCACCGGGGAAGCTCCCTTCCATGAGGGTGAGGTTGCGGCGCATTTCAAGGATCTTGTTGACATGCTCATTGTTGGCCGGGCAGACATCCTGGCAGGCACGGCAGGTAGTGCAGGACCAGAGGACATCTTCGGTGACTGTTTCACACAGAGGTGGAGGTGGTGTGGTCTGCGCTATCTCCCCCACCTGCTCGATGAGTTTCATGGGGGAGAGCGGTTTGTCGGTGGTGTGGGCCGGGCAGCGCTCCTGGCAGCGTTTACATTTCATGCAGGCGTCGGCATCGAAGATATCCTTCCAGGTGAGGTCGGTCACCTGGGCTGCGCCGAACTGCTCGATGGTTTCATCTTCCATGTTGATGGTCGGAATGGTCCCTTTGGGCTCCAGTGGCGCAAAGAAGGCGTTGGCGCTGGTGGTAAAGATATGGCGCAGCTTGGTGTAGGGGATGGCACAGAAAAAACCAATGACCAGCCCCAGGTGAATCCACCAGAAGACTTTGTGGCTGGTGCGGATGGACTGCTCGTCAAAGCCCATGAATGCCTGGGCAACCAGCTTGCCCACCGGGGAGAAGTTGGCCAGGGCAGGGTTCTGTACTATTTCAGTGGCCGCCATGCGGGCCCCTTCGATCAGGAAGCCGGTGATGAGGATGCTGAACAGCAGGGTATGGATGATGATGTCGTCATCCCTGGTTTCCAGCCCTTCCGGCTTGATGAAGTAGCGGCGGACAAAGAGAGCCGACAGCATGACAATGACGATCAGGCCGGCAATGTCGAGCACCAGGGAAAAGGCTTTGTAGAATTCGCCGGAGAGGAGGTTGACCCCCAGAAGCGGAGTGAAGAAGTCGGCCTGGGCCATAACCAGCAGGGTGCCGATGAAGAGGAGACCAAAGCCCCAGAAGAAGAGGTTATGGGGCAGACCGCCCCCCTTGACCCGTAGCACCTTCTCCTGACTGAGAATCTCGCCGATCATCCGCCCTACCCGCTCTTCATAGCGGTCGAAGCGGTTCAGCGGCTTGCCGATGCGGTAGAGAGGCAGACGCTGCCAGAAACCCCAAAGCAGAATGCCGACCGCCACAAAGCTCAGTATGTACATCGGCAGCACTACGCCGTGGCCGATGTTCCAGTAGATCTCCCTTGTCATTTCCATAGTCAGCCTCTTTAATTATAAATATACTCTGGTGCCGTTATACTTCTTCTTGACGTCCATGTCAAGTTACAAAATTACTCCCCAGAGGAAATATTCTGCCCTACTCCTCATTTCATAAAAAGTCCGGGCCGGCCCGTCAGCCGGCCCGCATAACATCCAGAAAGGAGTCAACCACAGAACAATCGTTTCAACATCAAGCAGGCAATGCATCCGTCGTGGCTGCCACACCACCTCGCTTCCCTTGTGCCGCTCGCATCGCCGCTGTAGGGCTTATTTCGCTACCGGTTTGCTTTTTGCCTTCTACTCCCCGAAATGACAATTTTTTGCAAGATCAAGGCTGTCAAGGGATGGCGCGGAGGCGTAGCAGCGCTACGCCGCACAAGCTATCCCGAAGACTTACGCAGATATTGCGGAAAAGTGCCATTTCATACTCTTTCAAAGATTACTGCGACCGCTTCGCCGCCACCAATACAAAGCGTGGCCAGACCGTAGCGCAGCTTTCTCTGATGCAGCTCCCGGATGACCGTGGCAGCAAGTCTCGCTCCGCTGGCACCGATGGGGTGGCCGATGGCACAGGCCCCACCGTTGACGTTGACTTTGTTCAACGGCAGGTTCAGTCCTTTGATGGCCAACAGGGCGACGGAGGCAAAGGCTTCGTTGATTTCGAACAGGTCGATGTCG
>VEOV01000054.1 GCA_012026855.1 Geobacter sp. | reverse complement strand
CTCTATGGCCAGCGGCGCTGTGCACTGACAGAACGCCGCATCGACTTTGACCGTCTGGTGGAGGTACTGCAGCTCGGCCCGCTGCTGGAACGTGGAGTGAACCATCTTTCCGGCGGCGAGAAGCAGCGTGTGGCCATCGGCCGGGCAGTACTATCCAACCCGCGCCTGCTGCTCATGGACGAGCCGCTCTCGGCACTGGACGACACCCTCCGCTTCCAGATCATCAGCTACCTGAAGAGCGTCTGCGCCACCTTCGGCATCCCGTTCCTGTTCATCTCTCACTCCCTGCTGGAGATGCGTCTCATGGCAGACCGGGTGCTGACCATGGCTAACGGGTGCATCACCGGCGACTGCTCCCCGGAGGAACTGGCCCGCCAGCGGCTCGGCAACAGCCAGGTGGGCTACATCAACCTGCTGGAACTGCATGACATGCAGGAGCGGGACGGACTGTGCGCCTACCGCTGGCCAGGGGGAGAACTGCTGCTCTCTGCCGGCAACCGGGAGGTTGCGGCCGGCCTGTTCGAACTGTCATCAAAGGACCTTATCCTCTTCAAGCAGCACCCGGAAGCGATCAGTGCCCGCAACTTGCTGCAGTGCACCGTCAGCGGTCTGTTTAACAGCGGTGCCAAAGTAGGCGTGGAGTTGCAGTGCGGCGAAGGGAAACTGGTAGCGGAGATCGTCCCCGATGCTGCGCGGGAACTTGCGATTGAAGCAGGTTGCACGGTGTTTGCCGCCTGCAAGGCTTCGGCATTCCGGCGACTGGCAGCGACTTTAAGTCAGACTAGTGGAGACAGTCGATGACAGTCAGTTTACCCGGCCTGCAGGCACGACAGCCATACCCACCAGCGCAAAGGCGGCAAAACCGGCCCCGGCAAAAAAGGTCTATTGGTACCCGAAAACAGTCCAGAGTCCCCCGGCAATAATGCTGGCAGCCAGCAGCGAACCGCCGCTGACCAGGTTATAAACACCAAAGGCCGTGCCGCGCAGATCGGCCGGTGCGGCATCGGCTATCAACGTCGACAGCAGCCCTTGAGTCGCCCCCATGTGCAGCCCCCAGACCGCTGCCCCAAATCCCACCTGCCAGACACTGCCTGACCCGGCCAGCAGGATGTCGGCCGCGATCAGCAGAATAATTCCCCATACCAGCAGCCGGCGCCGGCTGCCGTTGTCGGCCAGCCTCCCGAAGGGGTAGGCGCTGAGAGCGTACACCCCGTTCATGACAATCAGGATCAGCGGCACCCAGGCAACTGCCATGCCGAGGCTCTGGGCTCTAAGCAGCAGGAATGCTTCGGAAAATCTGGCCAGTGTCAGCACTCCGGCAAAGGCAACAACCTGCCAGAAACCTGTCGGCAGGCGGCGAAGTTCAGCACGGCTCAGTGGCAAACGGCGTACCACCTGCTTCTGGGCACCTTCCGGCTCGTCGACACCGAAAACGATCAGCAGAATACAGATAAACGCAGGGACTGCCGCCACCCAAAAGACCAGGCGAAAATTGTTAAAAGTCGCCAGCATCAGAGCCATGGCCCCCAGCGGAGCGGCAAATGCCCCAACCGTATCCATCGCCTGGCGCAGGCCGTAGGCCGCCCCCCTGATTTCCGGTGTGGTAATGTCGGCGATCAGGGCGTCGCGGGGGGCGCCGCGGATCCCCTTGCCAATGCGATCGATAAACCGGGCTGCCAGAACTTCCCCTAGTCCGGTGGCCAGCGGGAAGAGCGGTTTGATCAGAGCCGACAGACCGTAACCCATCAGCACCAGCGGCTTGCGCCGGCCGATCCAATCGGAGAGTACCCCGGAAAACACCTTGGCAATGGCAGCCGTGGCCTCGGCAATCCCCTCGATCAAGCCTACCGACAGGGCACTTGCGCCCAGCACCGTGACCATGAACACCGGCAGCAGGCTATGGATCATCTCCGAGGAGAGGTCCATGCAGAGGCTCACCAAGCCAAGGGCAACGACCCCCTTGGGCAACCTGGCAGCGCGGTCGCGATTAGCGGTGCGGAATAGTGTCATGGACAGCCTCGTGAAGTTGATTGGTAATCAAGAAACACCATAAATGCCATCCAATTACCAGTCAAGCAAAGTAGCTCTCACTGCTTATAGCCAATTGACTCATTTTTTAGCAGCTGCCTGTTCCACTGGCGCTGCCAACTCGAATCTGCTGCTGCTTCAAGCCGCTTAGACATTCGCAACACACTGCACTTACTAGCTTTTACCCTCTTGGCACGGTCAGTGCTTAATTAGAATCAAAATCGAGTCAAGCAGAATACAGAGATTGTATTCACACCATTACCCGGCAAAGGCGCCTTCCATTTCACCATGAATGGGGCGCCTTTTTTGTTGCCCCGGCAAATCACCAGCGGTCCACGGATAAGTGGCCGCAAAAGGAGAAAGAAATGAGACAGATAGCTAT
>VEOV01000361.1 GCA_012026855.1 Geobacter sp. | reverse complement strand
GGTAGACTCCCACTGGCCGCCGGCTGTCTGCTCCGTTTTTTTCTGGCGTCGGCGGCTCATTTTTGCACCGTACCGGCGAACAGGGTGGCTGCGGTGGCGGTTGCCGGCAGACCTTCATCTTCCAGTCGACCGCAGCGGAACTGCCAGGCGGTCTCCTCCAGTTCGGTGATGAGGTCATTCTCAACCCCCAGCATGAGGGAGCGATACAGGCTGTGGTGTTCGTTGTAGAGCAGTTCCAGCATCCTCAGGATCAGCTCGCTCTGGTCCTCGTCGAAGAAGTGCAGATAGAAAATTTCATCGAAGGTATGGTCCCACTCCCCCTGAAAGTCTTCACTGTTGATGATGTCACTCAGTCCACCCCCAACCGACATGCACTTTTTCAGGTAGATGAGCAACAGCTCCAGGTCCAGCTGTGCCAGGACACTGACGGCAATGCTGCTGTCGCTTTCGAGGATGACCTCCAGCCATTTGTGCATCTCCTCCAGGGAGATGCTCCACTCCTCCCACAGCTCCAGATCGAGCAGAAAACGGACCTGCTCCGGTGAAGCCAGCTGGATTAGGCTGCTGTCGGGGCCGATGTCATGGACGATCCTGCCAAGGGCGAGCAGCGGCAGCGACTGCAGAAATGCTGCCGGATCAGGGTCGGCCAGGATCCGTTTAAACTGCTCGGCGCCGCTCATGTCGTGCAGGGCGGCAATCTTTTCCGGCAGGGTCAGCTGGGCAAATTTGCCATTGGCGAGTTCTTTCAGTTCGATGGTTGTCTGCTGCGATTTATTCATATTTTTTCCAATTTCTGCTTAGTTTGTTTGCGAATCTAAAATCAGGGACTTTTCGCTAATTGCCTGACCGACCTATGGAGAGTTCAAACACTCTCCCCTTGCTGGAGAGTCTGACCCGGTCAGGCAGGATCTCCTCAACCACCGCCCCGCCGATGTGCGAGCCGGTTGAAGCCGGCTGGCCGTTGATGATGGCGATCCTTTCAGCGCTGTCCTTGTTCCAGGCTATCCCCGAGAGGGTGAGGCGTGGTTCAGAGTTCTCGACGGTCTGCGCCGGAGGCTTGGGCAGTTGTTTAGGCGGCACGGCCTGGGCCGGCAGAGGCTCGCTTCCGGGGAGTTCGGGGAGCGGGAATTTCCGGGTGACTGGAGCTCTGGCCGGTTCAGGCAGGCTGACTGTCTCCTGGGGCAACGGTCTGGCTGCTTTTGCCCCGGTTGCCGGGAGCGGCATGGCCGGTTGGGCAGGCAGCAGTGGGGCTTTCTGGACTTCCGGCACTGAAGCCGGCAACGGTTGCTGGCCGGCAGACGGTGCTGGCACTGGCGGTACTGTTGCTGCCGGTGCCGGTAGGGAAGCTTCTTTTGGTGCCGGCCTGAGCAGCAGGGTGATGAGGAGGATGACAATCAGTACGCCGATGATGGCAATACCCAGCAGGAGCCGGGAATTGGCCCGCTTCTCCCGTGGCTGGCGCAGGATGTCGCTGGAGACTTTGCCCCGCCTGGGCTCGTCGTCCGGAGTAAGCTTTTCCTCTTCAAGTTTTTTCAACGCCTTGAGTATGGAGCTCATCTGTTACCGCCTTTAGGGGCTGACTTGGCCTTGGCCGGCTGCTCCTGCACCGGTGGCGGGGCAGCGCTGCTTGCAGTCTTTTTGGGCAGCAGGCGGTAGATGCCAAAGAGCATGGTCATGAGGACAACCCCGCAGAGCAGCGGCAGCAGTATCTGTCTGGCGGAGGTCCCAAGCGGGCGTTTGCCGTCGAGTTCGTTGATGGCGGTTTTGGCGATGCTGCCGCTGATGACCTTGCTCTCTTCTGCGTATGCCGTCAGCAGGGCACGGTCACAGGCGATGTTGATCAGCCGGGGTGAACCGCCCGAGTATTTGTAGATGAGCTTCAGGGCCGGGGTGGAGAAGTCGATCCAGGCGCCGCCGCCGGCCACATGGAGCCGGTGCTTGATGTATTCGGTGGTGTCTTCGTAGTCGAGGGCGTCGAGGTGATAACGTACCGTGATCCTCTGGGAGAGCTGCCGCAGTTCAGCCCTTGCCAGGAGCTGCTTCAGTTCGGGTTGACCTGAGAGCAGGATCTGGATCAGCTTGTCCGATTCGGTTTCCAGATTGGAGATGAGCCTGATCTGCTCCAGCACCTGGGGCGCCAGGTTCTGGGCCTCGTCGATGACCAGTACTACGGTGTGGCCAGCCCGGTTTTCGGCCAGGAGGAAGTGGTTCAGCTCTTCAAGCAGTGCCCCGTTCTCCAGGTTTTCATAGGGGATGCCGAACTCCCGGTTGATGTTGCGCAGCAGCTCCAGCGCAGAGAGGCAGGGGTTGAGGATCAGTGCGGTCCGGTGGCTGGCCTCGTCCAGCTGGCCCAGCAGGGTACGGAGCACAGTGGTTTTGCCGGTGCCGACTTCGCCGGTCAGTTCAATGAAGCCGGAGTGGTTGCTGATGCCGTACAGCAGGTGGGCAAAAGCCTCCTTGTGGTTTTTGCTCAGGTAGAGGAAGCGCGGATTCGGCGTAATGTTGAACGGCTTTTCCCTGAAACCGAAATACTTGCAGTACATGGATTATGGATCCCTGTTACTTGGCGGCTGCGCCTGCCGGGGGGGCGGGCGGCACTGCTGCCGGCGTTCCTCTGGTTACGGCATTGAAGATGTCCAGCCCCTTGAGCATTTCAAGGGCGCGGGCAAGCTGATAGTCATTGGCCAATTCATCATTGACCGGCAGCAGGGTGATTCCCTTGGATTGTGGCTTTTCTGCCGGTTTCTTTGCCGGGGCTTTCAACTCCATGGCCGGTTTCCTGTCGGCCTTGTCATCCCCTTTGAACATCTTCTGCAGGTCCTTTTCACGGAAATCGGCGGAAGAATCCTCAGGCTCGATTTTGTCACCGTTTTTACCCTTGGCAGAGAGATCCACCTGGGCAACGATGATGTCGGGGGTGATCCCCTTGGCCTGGATGGAGCGGCCTTTGGGGGTATAGTAAAGCGCCGTGGTGAGTTTCAGTCCGTAGCCGTCACGCAGCGGAATTACCGACTGTACCGAACCCTTGCCATAGCTCTGGGTGCCCATGATGATGGCCCGTTTGTTGTCCTGCAGCGCCCCGGCAAGGATCTCGGAGGCACTGGCGCTGCCGCCGTTGATGAGGACGACCACAGGGTAATGGGGCTCCTTTTCGCCGACCTTGGCGAAGCGGTTCATCTGCGCCCCCTGAATGCGCCCCTTCATGGTGACGATGGTGCCGTCATCTTTCCCTTCGCCGATGAAACGATCGGCAATCTGTGCGGCAGAGTCAACCAGTCCGCCAGGATTGTTGCGCAGGTCGATGATCAGCCCCTTGAGTCCGCCAGGGTTGTCCGCGTGGATGACCTCCATGGCCTTGATAAAATCTTCTCCGCTCCGCTCCTGGAACTGGACGATTCTCACATAGCCGTAGCCGGGGGAGAGGGTGCGGCTCTTCATGCTCTTCGTTTTGATGATGTCGCGGACCAGCGGGAAAACGAGCGACTTCTTCTCCCCGTCACGGGCGATGTGCAGTGTTACCCGTGTCCCCTTGTCGCCGCGCATGAGCGAAACCGCCTTCTGCAGGGACATCCCTCTGGTCGGCTTGTCGTCGATTTTCCAGATATGGTCGTTGGATTTGATGCCGGCCCGCCAGGCCGGGGTGTCTTCGATGGGCGAGATGACGGTCAGTTTGCCATCTTTGAGGTTGATCTCTATCCCCAGGCCGCCAAATGAGCCTGACATGGCTACCTTCATCTCCTTGTACGGCTCCGGTGTCATGAAGTTGCTGTGGGGATCCAGCTTGGAGAGCATGCCGTCGATTGCGCCCTGGATGAGTTTCTTGTCATCCACCTCGTCCACATATTTCTGCTTGACGATGGTCATGACCTCTTTGAAGAGCTTGAGGTTGTCGCTGCTTGCCGCTACTGCGCCTGTTTGGACCGACCTGTAAAGGCGGACGCCGGCTGTAACTGCAATGACGAGGCAGAGTGCTATCAGGAATATTCTGGATTTCATGCTCATCGGTGACCGGATCTCCATAACTCTGTACTTTAACAGATATGTAATTACAGGTTTTATCATCTCCCTGTCAATCCCATAACACCAGCCGCAGTCAACTGCATGCAAATTGTCGCAAACTGCGCAGATTCTGCTATAATCAGCTCCTGCAGGTCGATCTTGACACGTTTTACAAGAGGTTTCAATTGAGCAGGCTGGTTAGTGAAATCGGGGTGATACTCCTGTTGATTGTCGTCAACGGATTTTTTGCCTGTGCCGAGTTTGCCGTAATTTCCATTCGTAAAAGCCGGATCGCCCAGCTGGTTGCTGCCGGTGATTCGAGGGCGGCCATAATTGAAAAACTGCAGAAGGACCCGCACCGGCTGCTGGCCGTCGTCCAGATCGGTGTGACGGTTGTCGGCGCCACAGCCTCGGCCCTTGGGGGGGTTGTGGCAGTGGAGTATCTCAAGCCGATTCTGCAGGCCTCCTCCATCGAGCTGCTGCACAACGGCGCCGAACCGATAGCCGTCTCCTTTGTTGTCATGCTGCTGTCGTATTTCATCCTGGTTATCGGTGAGCTGGCCCCAAAGGCGATCGGCCTGCAGTATGCCGACCCGGCGGCGCTCTATTTTGCCAAACCGCTGGATATCATGGCCCGTTTCGGGGTTATTGCCGTCGGCATCCTTTCGGCCTCCAGCCGGGGTCTGCTCCGCCTGGCCGGGGTCAGCGGCAGTGCCGAGGGGTTCATTACCCGGGAGGAGGTGCAGCATATCGTCTCCGAAGGGCATGAGGCCGGGACTTTTACCGCTGACGAGAACGAGTACATAAAAAACATTTTCGATTTCACCCACACAACGGTCAGGGATGTCATGGTGCCGCGCACCCGGATGTCGGCCCTGGACCTGGAAAAACCGCACAGCGTCATTCTGTCGACCATCATGGATAACCAGTATTCACGCTACCCGGTCTATCGCGGCGATATCGAAGCCCTGGCTGGTTTCATCCATGCCAAGGATTTTTTAGGGCGTATGGTGACTGACCACGAATTCGAGCTGACGGAAATCATCAGGCCCCCTTTCTTTGTCCCGGAAGGGAAAAAGGTCAATGAGTTGCTCAAGGATATGCAGCGGCAGCGGGTGCACATCGCCATAGTGGTTGATTAGTTCGGCGGCGGCAGCGGTATGGTGACTACCGAGGATCTGCTGGAAGAACTGGTGGGGGAGATCGAGGACGAGCATGATGTCGGTGAACCGCTGAAGTGCCAGAAACTGGCTGATGGCTCCATGATTGTTGACGCCCTGCTGTCAGCCAAGGATCTGGAAGACCTGCTCGGCATCAATCTGGAAGATGCGCTCCCCTTTGATACCCTTGCCGGGCTGATTCTGCACAGCCTGGGGCGGTTCCCTGAAAAGGGTGAGGAAATTGTCTGGGACGGCTACCTGCTTACCTGTGTCGAAGTGGCCAGGAACGCCATTGTGCGGGTGAAGATAAGCCGGTTGCCGGAACCTTCAGTGTGAATGCTTCTGCTTGCCGAACAGCACCGAAGTGACGACGGAGAGCACGATAACGCCGAAAATGACCCCCAGGGAAAACTGGATCGGAATGGCAAAGGCTGTATGGGTGAGCAGCATCTTCAGACCGACGAAAGCCAGGATGAAGGAGACCCCCAGTTTCAGATAGGCGAACATCCCCATGACATTGGCCAGCAGGTAGTAAAGTGACCGCAGTCCCATGATGGCAAAGGCGTTGGAGGTGTAGACAATCAGCGGGTCGCGGGTCACGGAGAGCACGGCCGGAATGGAATCGATGGCAAAGATGACGTCACTGCTTTCGATAACCACCAGGGCCAGAAAGAGCGGCGTCGCCGCCGTAATGCCCCCCCTGCGGACGAAAAACCGGTCACCGCTGATTCTTTTGGTGATCGGGACAAAACGCCTGACGATTCTTACCGCGAAGTTTTTTTCAGGCTCCAGTTTCTCTTCCCCCCCGAATGCCATCTTGATGCCGGTGACGATCAGTATCCCGCCAAAGAGGTAGATCGTCCAGCTGAACCTCTGGATCAGGTCTATGCCGGCAACGATGAAAATGGCACGGAGGGCCAGTGCGCCGATGATGCCCCATTTGAGGATTTTCGGTTCATGGGCTTTTTTTACATGGAAGTAACTGAAGATCATGATGAAAACAAACAGGTTGTCTACCGAGAGGGACTGCTCGATCAGGTAGCCGGCCAGAAATTCCAGTGCCTTTTCCTTGCCCAGTTCGAACAGGATGCCGACATTGAAAACCAGGGCCAGGGATACCCAGACAGAGGTCCAGACAGCGGCTTCACGGAAACTGATTTCATGTGATTTACGGTTGAAGACACCAAGATCGAGGGTGAACATTACCCCAAGAGTCAGGGCAAATGCGATCCATATAATGGTTTCGTTACTCAATGACAACTCCTTGAAAGACTGTTAACCATGTTCAGCAGTTCAGGTTGATTTTGCCGCCTGCAGCCCGTAAGATAATACAGCTAATATGAATTCATGCAAGGCTGTTGATGCCCGTGCGCCAGTTAGAAAAAAAGTTCTGCTACCTGCTTCTCTTTTCGCTGCTTGTCCATGCCGCGTTGTTCCTGCTGCTGGCTAATCTGCCGCCGGAGAAAACGGCCCCGAAGCAGGAGCCGTTCATGGTTGACCTGGAGGGGATCCCGTTACTGCCACCTTCCAGCGACTCTTCGCGGCCGGCAAACCGCTATGCAGAGCAGCAGCAGAGAGTCGCCAGGGAGGTCGCACCCAAAGGGGACGCCTTCAGGGATAAAATCTCGCCGTTGCCGGCTCCAACTTCCCAGCCGGTTGCCCCACGCCAGGAGCCGTCACTCGGTTCAGCCCAGCAAGGTGACCTGCCCCAAAGGGAGCGCTCACCAAAGGATGCTCTCTTCAAACGCAGGGGGACTGCTGCTGCTCCGGATATTGCCGCTCTCTACCCCGGTGCTGCCAGGCTTGAGAGGCTGGAGGAGAGTTATCGCAAGCGTTATGGCGCCGAGGTTGCCGAAGGTGACGCCAGCTTCCTTAATGTTGACGACATCAGGTTCGGCTCCTTCCTGCGCCGCTTCGAAACTGCAGTTTACGGGGTGTGGCGTTATCCGGCCGAGGCAGCCAAACTGGGTATTGAGGGGATAACGCCTGTGAAGATTACTTTTAACCGGCGGGGCGAAATCATTGCCACCGAGCTGCTGCAGAGCTCCGGCAGCAAGCTGCTGGATGAAGAGGTCATGCGCACCCTGAAACAGATCGGCCCTGTCGGCGCTCTCCCCAGGGGCTATGACAAGGAGGCTTTCAAGCTGATTGCCTTTTTCCATTACGGGATCATTCAGGGGGCGGTGCGCCTGCGGTGATATTATGTTCGGGTAGGCAGCCCAACGTAAGATCTGATTTAAAAAATCTGGTATTCTTCTTAGGAAAACATTGATTAGAGTGTTCTGTTTAGCCTTAGTTGTGCTATAAGCATAGGCAGTTTCTGGATTAATCAGTCTGGTGGAGACAGGATGGAACAGAAAAAGCAACTCGGCACAATTCTCGTTGAATCGGGCATCATATCTGCCAAAACCCTTGAACGGGCTCTTGAACGCCAGAAAAGCAGCGGCAGGAAGCTTGGTACGGTGCTGGAAGAGATGGGGGTCATTACTGAAGACGAAATAGTGGATGCCCTGGCAAAACAGTTCGGCTTCAAAGTGGCAAGAGGGTTTGCCGCTTTTTCCTTCCCGATGGATATCCTTGCCTATGTGCATGTTGACCTGGCGTTACAGAAAACAGTATTTCCTTTGAAGCTGTATGAGGGAAAGTTGGCTCTGGCAGTAACTGACCCCTTTGATTTTGATACATTTGACTTTTTGGGCAAAAAAAACGGGGTGCAGATATTCCCTGTGCTGGCCACAAAGAATGAGATTGTCGCTGCCATAACCGGACATTATCTCCATGGCAAGGAAGATACTACCGGAGCAAAAAAAGTGCTGGTTGTCGATGACTCAAGCTCAGTCACTTCCATTATCTCTTCTGCTCTGAAGAAGGAAGGGTTTGCCGTCATTGAGGCGGGAGATGGTATCGAGGGGCTCAAACACGCCATTGCCGATCAGCCGCATCTGATCATCTGTGATTCCGTAATGCCTCGCATGGATGGCTTTGGTCTGTTGCGGGCACTGAGAGCTAATCCGGCAACCGCCGGGATACCGGCAATCCTGCTGACCTCGAAGGCTAGCAGCGAAGATGAGATGAAGGCTTTTGATGCAGGTTTCCTGGACTTTATCCCCAAGCCGGTGCAACCGATCCGGGTCGTCTCCAGGGTTAAACACGCCTTTAAAATCATTGCTGCCATGAAAGGGTAGCGCCTAAGTTCGACAGGTCCCTAGAACTGGATATTCGGCCTCACAACCAGAAAGAACTCGTTTCTGTCCTTGTCGCGCAAATCCCCTGAATAAGCCTTGAAGTTCTGCCAGATGAGACCGAAGTCCAGCTTCATGGCGACTTTGTAGTCCTTGAAAGGGAGCTTCTTGCCGACAATGTACTCCTGTCTCATGATGTTGCCATCCTTCAGGCCAAAGTCCCACCTGAAGTCATAGGTGCTGTTTCTCAGCCACGAAAGAATTTTTGAATTGAAGTCAAGATTGCTGCGGCGCAGGCCGATGTAGGCTACGTCGTTGATTTCCTTGTTCTCATGGAGTTTTGTGCCCAGCCTGAAACTCCAGCTCAGCTTTTCCTCCTTGAAGTTTTTCTCCCCCTTGGTCTTCCACTCGATTTCCAGCAGTTTGTCGTTAATCAGCACGTTGTCCTTGATATGATGATCGGCAACGGTAAACAGGTAACCCATATAGCCTTTGTTATGCTCGTCCCGCGTTTCTCCTGGTTTGACAAAGGTTGCAATGTCGCCAAAAAAGACGGAAAAGGAGTATGGCTCCTGGAAGCCGGCCGTAAAAACGCTGATCAGGTTCAGGTCTTCGCCAAGGGCGGCTGAGTCGTAAAAGCCGCGTTCATATTTTTTCAGGTATGAGCCTAGAACCGGCATGGGAAAGACGCTGGCTTCCAAAAGCATGAATCTGGGGCTGAGGGAGTTCAGGAAAAGCTCTTTGTAAAGCTTTAATTCGTTGGTTTCATGGATGTCCGGAATCGGGGTGTCCGTGAGCGGGATATGCAGTCCGATATTGGAATAATAGGCGTCGAGTTCCGGTGTTATCTCCACATCGGCCCTCTTGCCTGCTGGTTTGGCTGGCTGCGCTTCTTCTGCTGCGGCGAAAACCGGAGTAAAAAACAGCAGAAAAGTGAGAATGGTGATCTTTAGGGTGATTCGCTGCGGCACAGGTCTACTTTCCTGATTTCAGGTAAAAATAGGTAATCAATAGAAAAGGAAGCGGCATGAAGGCCGCTTCAAGGTTTCCTTTGAACAGTTGCCAGGTTGCAAACAGCACCAGGCTGAGGGTGAAACAGAGGATGAAGGTCGCCAGCGGTTTCTTCATCCGTCAGTTGTCATACATCAGTTTGCGCTCAAGATCCATGGAGTGGGAGAGCCGCTTGGCATCGTCCATGGTGATAAGGTCCTGTTTGTACAGCTGCAGCAGGTGCTGATCCAGGGTCTGCATCTGGTATAGCGACTGCCCGTTCTCAATATGTTTTTCGATCTCTTCAAGCCTGCCTTCACGGATGCAAGCCTGAATGGTCGTGGTGCTGCGCATTATTTCCACCACCGGGAACACATTTTCTCCGGTTTTATCCTTGATGAGCCTGAGGGAGACAACCGCTACCAGGATGTCTGCCAGTCGCTGGCGGACAATCTCCTGTGACTCCGGCGGGAAGTTGCCCAGCAGCCTGTTGATGGTCGACACGGCACTCTGGGTGTGCAGGGTCGAGAATACCAGGTGGCCGGTTTCGGCTGCTTTGATGCAGGAGTCGATGGTTTCCTTGTCCCGCAGTTCTCCCACCATAATCACATCCGGATCCATCCGTAGAGAGGCTTTCAGGGCAGCATTGAAGTCGGCCGTGTCAATACCCACCTCACGCTGGATAATGCAGCTTCGCTGGGAGGTGAAGAGGAATTCGATGGGGTCTTCTATGGTAATGATGTTGTAGTTCTGCGATTCGTTCAGCAGTCGCAGCATTGATGCCAGAGTTGTCGACTTGCCGTTGCCGGTCGGACCGGTGACAAGGATCAGCCCGTTGGGAGCCTTGACTATCTCCGCCAGTACCGGGGGGAGATTAAGTTCGGTAATCGTGCCGATATGGGGTGGAATGACCCGCATGATAATGCCGAAGTTGCCCCTCTGTCTGAAGATGCTGACCCTGAAAC
Organism: Geobacter sp.; assembly: GCA_012026855.1. Classification (GTDB taxonomy): domain Bacteria; phylum Desulfobacterota; class Desulfuromonadia; order Geobacterales; family DSM-12255; genus VEOV01. The sequence continues at coordinate 7,427 of VEOV01000361.1, read as the reverse complement.
GGCCGCCATTGGGGAGGGAATAGGAAGCGTCAACTTCATGGATATCGTTGCTCAGTTTACGCCCGTTGTACTCCATGACAGTGGTGGCGATAAACTCAGTATCCTTCGGAGTCAGATTGGGGAGTTTGGAGCGGATCAGCTGTCCCCTGCCTCTGAAAAAGGGGGGGTTGTCCACTTCAAAGTGAAGGTCAGAAACTTTTTTCTGAAATGCGATGTCCAGAATCTGGTTGAGGATTTTTGCGTCCATATTCTATCCCTTTCCTGTGGATATGTGCGCCTGTCAGGCGACTGTTGTTACCGCTGTGACTGCAGCAGTTTTTCAAACTTCTTCCGGTAGAGGGCGTTTTCGTAAACCACGCCAGCGTATTTGAAGAGTGTCGTAATCAGGTCGATCTGGATGCTCGTCGGCTGTTTACTGCCGAAGTCGGCATATGCTACAGCAATGACCCGTCCAAGGCATTTAAGTGGCGCAAGCAGTATTGTCGATGCAGCCGGCGCTCCGGCAGTTTCATAAAGTTTGTCATGCAGGAGCTGGTCGCTGGTCTCGCCGTAATAAAGTTCACCCTTGGCAAATGCCTTGTGCAGTGCAGAATCGCCATCTATTGACAGGGTTATGGAGAAGGGTTGACTGCTCCCCTGTCTGCAGATGCTGTCGCAATGAATCTCTGATTTTCTGGAGGAGAACGTTACCGCTCTGCCCAGGGCCATGGCCAGGTAACGGTCGGTAGCTGCCGTAATCTCGGGCAGTTCCCGTAGCGCGGAAATCTCATCGATGGCTTCAAGGAGCATTTTCGGGGTGGCTGCCGCTGCCGCCGGTTGGGTGATTTTCAGGCATTTTCTGACGGTTTCGAGGAAATAGATGGTGTCGTCGACAAATGTTATGCTGCGGCTGCGACTGTCCGGTTTGAGCAGTGCCGCCCGTGCCCCGCACCGCATGACATCGTTCATGGAGACAAAATCTGCTTCGCTCAGAATATGAAAAATCGCCAGCTCCGGATGGACGGCAAGAGCCTTGCGTGTCAACGCAGCCAGGTACTGATGGGATTCAAGTGGGTTCTGGTCGATAATCATTACAGGAATCAGGTTTTTAGCCAGAGCCTGACTGATTATATGCTCAAGATTCTCCTCTTCGTCGGTAGCAAAGGTGAAGTAGCCATCCTGTTTGCAGACGGTCATGACGGTGTGGCGGATGAACTCGGAACTGCTGAAGAGGATCATGGCGTGGGTGGTTGCGCTTGGCTGGTCAGAGAGAGAGGCTTCACCCTTTACGGAAAGGTAGGCAAAAAGCCGCTCCTGTTCTTCCTGCGGCAACTCGTCAATGGCCATGCCGACCTTTTCACGGTGGATCATGGTCGGATCATGGGTCTTTACCGGTGTGAAGAATCCCGGGATGACTTTTTCCAGGTCATCCATGACATCAAGACCAAGATCGTCGATGGAAATGATCCGGTCGCTCAAGGCCTGCTCGCTCGTGCTCCCGGAGTGGTTAACGCTGGCGGGCTCCGGCAGCTCTTCCCTCGGGAAGGTCTGCTCGTTCAGAGTGCCGTCACGCATTTTCTCATCATAGATTCTGAGCGCATCCATGAGCACGTTCTGGGTATTGAGGTTCAGATCGAGTTTGAGTTTTTCCGGAATGTAGCGGTATTCATCCGATACCACGGTCGCATCGACATCAAGTTCGAAAGTCCCCTCAGTCCAGGTCAACACCTCGACAATGGTCATCTCGATCAGTGTTTCCAGCCCGCGGAAGGCATCTTCCTTCTTGATTTTACCGGTTTCAATGAGGGTGGCGATGAGAGGCACTCTGGCCGCGCCCGAAGATTTCTGCTCGGCAAGGGTGGCATTAAGCGTCTCATTGGTGATGACATTCATCTGCACCAGTATCTGGCCGATCCTGACGCTGTTATTGGCGTGGTTGGCGCTGACAATACAGCCGTCACTGAAGACCAGCTGGCTTTCTCCCTTCTCACTTTTCAGACAGAGAGTCCCTGACTTCCTTGTGGCATGAAGGAGCTGTATTACATCAACAATGGGGAGGTGCTCAAGATCACCAACAAATGACATTCACAGCAGACCTCTAAGTTATTCTGACGGCAGGACACTATAGCTCTAAGAGCGGGGATGATTCAAGCGCTTTTGCTCGCCAAGCCTGTGTAGTCATAAGAAGTTTTGGCGCGGATGATGCTATTTACTTGGCAGGTAGCCGTTTCAAAGTCTGTATTAAATGATCCAAGGGGGCGAAATCATGAAGAAAGCTCTTATTTTTGCCGCAGCAGTTTCCGAGCGGGAGCGTCTTAAAAATATGCTGCTGGAGTTGGGATTTGCTGAAATTTTAGAGTCCGCTGACCTTAAAAAAGCAGAGCAGCTCGCTTTTGACGCCGAGCCTGAGGTGGTAATCATAGAAATTGTCGAGCAGAAGAGCATCTGGCTGGATGTCGTCAAGACTATCAGCGGCCGGCTCAGGGTGCCGTGCATTCTTTTCGGTAGCTCGATTTCGGTTGAGGCCATAGAAAAGGGGATTGGGGCAGGTGGCGGCGGATTTCTTGTCAAGCCGTTGCGCAGGGAGGAACTCTGGTCAGCTATCGAGATTGCCGTGCTCCACAATCATGAGCTGGCAGAGTTGAAAGAAAAGGTTGCCTCTTTGGAAGGGGCGCTGGAGAGCAGAAAGTCGGTAGAGCGCGCCAAAGGGGTGCTGATGAGGGTCAACTCCCTGAGTGAGCCCGAAGCCTTCAGACGGATGCAGAAGCTGGCCATGGACAGAAGAACTACCTTGCTTAAAGTTGCCGAAGCAATTCTCCTTACCGAAGGTGTAGCTGATCATCCTGCTGCGAAGTAGGCGTGTTGTGCGGCTGCCTTATTTTTGGGCAGCAGAATGATTTTCTGAGCTGAATATCTTGCCAGTTACTTAGATTTAAATGTTTGCGCTAGTTGTAAGTTGTTGAAATAGTAGTGAAAAGTGGTATGGCACGGCTTGTGCTAAAAAGATAAATATAAAATTTAAACTGCACAATGACGTGCAAATAGTAAATGCAACGTTGGCAAAGGCGCCAGTTTTCCTTAGGGAGAGCGGCGTCTTTTTTATTGATGCTCTTGAATAAAAAGGACGTCAGGAACAGCAGCTGAAACAGAGCACTAATAATAAATAATACTCACAGGGGGAAGAACAGATGAAAAGACTCGTAATCGCAGCCGTAGCTACACTGACACTTGCCGCAGCAACTATTGCCCATGCCACACCGTCAACCCAGATCTGGATTCCGTCAACCGATGTCCAAGCCTTCAAGACCGTACATCTCGGCATCGATAACTATATCCGTACCAGTAAAAACAGTGCCGGCACCAGGGACCCGAACATTTTCGATGCCGGCCTGACGGCAGGGGTGCTCCCTTTTGAAAAGGTCCAGATGGAAGTCGGTATTGATTACATAACATACGCCAATGCTTACGACAATTATCCACTCTACTTCAATGCCAAACTCGGCACTCCTGAGGATTCCCTCTTCAAGTATTCTCCGGCGCTTGCCATAGGCGGTTTTGGTTTTGGCACAAACAGCAAGGCCAGCAGCCCGGTCAGAACAGATCAGAACATGGTCTATGCGCTTGCTGCCAGAACCCTGCCGGTTATCGGCAGGATCTCGGCCGGTTACTATACCGGTAACGATAAGATTCTGCTTGATGAGAACGGCAAGAAGGCGAATGACGGCGTGCTGCTCTCCCTAGACCGTACCATGACTGAGATTTCCGACAAGCTTTGGGCAGCTGTTGATTACCAGGGTGGGCAAAATGCCAACGGCGCCCTCAGTTTCGGTGTTTCCTGGGCATTTACCAAGGATGTTTCTCTGATCGTCGGCTACGACATCTGGAATAATAAAAAAGTCGCCGGACAGAATACTGTTACCACTCAGTTGGATATCAATTTCTAGTTGCCGGTCATCAATAGGTCAAGGGGGACAACATGAAACTTATAGAGGCGATCATAAAGCCGTTCAAGCTCGATGAAGTCAAGGAAGCACTTTCTGAAATAGGTATCGAAGGGATTACTGTCAGCGAAGTAAAGGGCTTCGGCCGGCAGAAAGGCCACACCGAGCTTTACCGGGGGGCAGAGTATGTTGTCGACTTCCTCCCCAAGGTCAAGCTGGAGATTGCCATTTCCGATGAGCTGGTGCCGAAGGTAATCGAAACCATTGAGGCGACGGCAAAGACTGGTAGAATTGGTGATGGCAAGATTTTCGTCATTCCGTTGGAAAGCGCTGTGAGAATAAGAACCGGCGAAAAGGGCGACGAGGCTGTTTAACAGGCCTGACGGATAACAATAGAAATCGGAGGATATTATGAAATACCGCGGAATACTCATAAAGTTGATCATGCTTTCATCACTTGTTTTAACGCCCTTGCTGGTTACGGCCGAAGAGGCTAAAAGTCCGGCTGCTGCGCCGGCTGTCTCGGCACCGGCTACCGCTCCGACAGCAGCTCCTGCCGCTGACGCAGCAGCACAGGCCGCTGCCCCGGCTGACCCGGCAAAACCGAAGAATGTCGATCCGGTGCTCAATACCGGTGATACTGCCTGGATGCTCGTCTCCAGCGCACTGGTGCTCTTCATGATTCCGGGCCTGGCCTTCTTCTACGGTGGTATGGTGCGCCAGAAAAATGTCCTGTCAACCATGATGCACTCCTTTGTTGCCATGGGGATTGTCGGAGTGCAGTGGGCAATAATCGGCTATTCTCTGGCTTTCGGCCCAGACGCTTTCATGGGATTGATCGGTAATACCAGTAAGGCGCTGCTCAACGGTCTGATCACCTTCGGCAAGGACGGCAGTCCGGTCTATGCCCTGTTCCAGAATGTGTCCACCGAACCAGGTTCAATCCCCGAGTATTTATTTGCCATGTATCAGTGCATGTTCGCCATCATCACCGTGGCCCTTATTTCCGGTGCCCTGGCCGAGCGGATCAAATTCTCCGCCTACTGCCTCTTCGTGCTCCTCTGGACCACACTGGTTTACGATCCGCTGGCTCACTGGGTCTGGATGACCGATGGCTGGCTCTTCAAAAAAGGTGCTCTCGACTTTGCAGGTGGTACGGTTGTACATCTTTCTTCAGGTATTTCCGCCCTGGCAGCGCTTATTTTCCTCGGCAAGCGTCATGGCTTTCCCACGGAGAGAATGGCTCCCCACAGCCTGCCGTTGACCATGCTTGGCGTAGGGATGCTCTGGTTCGGCTGGTACGGTTTCAACGCAGGTTCGGCCATTGTCGGGGCTAACTGTTCCGACGCTGCCGGCGGTCTCGCAGCTCTTGCCTTTGCTACTACCACGATCGCACCGGCAGCAGCCGGACTCTCCTGGATGGTTGCCGAGTGGCTTCACGCCGGCAAGCCGAGTGCGCTCGGTTTTGGCTCCGGTGTTGTTGCCGGTCTGGTTGTCATTACTCCTGCAGCCGGCTTTGTACAGCCGGGCGCTGCGCTGATCCTCGGGCTGGTTGCCGGTGTGGTCTGCTATGGTGGTGTGCTGCTGAAAGCCAAACTTAAGTACGACGACTCTCTCGATGCATTTGGTGTGCACGGCATTGGCGGTACTACCGGTGCAATTTTGACCGGTGTCTTTGCAACTGTCGGGGCCAAAGGTCTTCTCGCCGGTGATGTCAAGCAGTTCATTACCCAGCTTGTTGCCGTTGGTGCGGCCGGTGCCTATGCATTCATTGTTACCCTGGTCATCGTTTTTGTGCTGCACAAGACAATCGGCATAAGGGTTGACAAGGAAGACGAGATCATGGGTCTTGACCAGACTCAGCACTCGGAGAGTGGCTATAACTGAAAGTAGTCATAAATTGCATTTTGCTTAAATGAGCCGGAGGCAACAGTGCCTCCGGTTTTTTTGTCTGTTAAGGTTCGACAGCGCCAAGCAGATTGCAGAAAACGTGTGATTGGTGTAAAGTTTCAAAAATCATCGTGTTTGATATTCTAAGGCCTGCGGCAGTGAAATAGCGGTGTAAACAGACTAATTCAGTGAATCTGCCGAGTCACTTTCGCTGCGCTCCGCTATATATAATTTAAACAAACTGTTCAGTGGTTGTTGCGGGTGGTGATACCTGCATTTTTTTTACAATCTTTAGCTGGCTTGCAAACAATTAAATTCAACTAATCATTTTCTCTGGCACTTGGCACCAGCGATGGCGATGGAATTGCATAGTTGTAAAAAGAGGGGCTATTTAACCGTTTAATGGCGTAATCCCGCGTCTTGACGATGGCTACCCGGTGTTGGAAAAATTTGGGATATATCAATAGCTTAGCGTGGTTTTGGTTTGAGGCGTTGTGAGGAAACAGCGCATGAGCCAGAGTCTATATATCTGTATTTATAAGGTTTTTTTGAATTCAGCGAATTAACGATAAAAATCCGAATTATCAATATGTACTCGTAACCGAGAGGGAGGTAACTGAAGATGGGAAAACAACTCGTGACTAAAATCCGAGGTATGAATCCACTGGCGAAAAAGGGGGCATTGCTTTTATTGGCCTTCCTTGTCTCCTTCGCGTGTATATCGGTGCCAACGAGTGCTCAAGCAGCGGTTGCGGCTCTTACCGGCAATGCCTGGAGAACTACTGCCGGAACGGCAATTTCTGCATCTGCCTATTTCCGCGGTACGACAGCTGCTCCGGGTGCAACAAATACCTACAGCATTGCTGCCGGTGCCAACCGCCTGCTGGTGGTGGTGCTGTCCATTAACACCAGTACAGCCCAGAATACACGGATCCCTACAGTTAAATATGGTCTTGCCGGTTCGGAAAACCAGACGCTCACCCTGGCGACATCTGACCAGGCGACCAGCAGTCGTCAGCATACCTGGATCTTTTATCTGAATGAGGCTGGCATTGCTGCGGCCAACGGCACTAATCTCTCGTTTACCTATGCCGGGGCCGTTCCTACTTACACCGGTACCTTTGCCAATGCAGCCGTTTATACCGGTGTTGACCAGACCACGCCGATCCTGACTCCGACAACCTATAACCAGGGTGCCACTGCCAATACCACGGTTGGTCCTTTGGGTACTTCCCAGGTTGTTACTACCGGCAACCTGGCCCTGCAGATGATGAACGTCCTGCGCACCGGCAGTTCGACCGCTCCCACCATTACCTTTGACGCAACCCCGGCTGCATGGACTTCAGCAGTCAACATCACCCGTACCGGTACCACGCCGGCAGCATATGCAGCAAGGTTTGCTGTCCGGACCATTGCAACCGCCGGAACCCATGATTCCACCCATACATCCAACGCTAGCGTGCTTGACAGTATGTCAGCCGTGACCCTGAAGGCAGGCGGTGTTACCGTCACCAACGGTTCGGTCGTGACGGCGCCATCACCTGGTGTTTATGCCAATGATGCCAATGTTACTGTTGACGCTTTCACTCTTGGCGGCAGCGGCACGGTAACAGGTAT
>VEOV01000302.1 GCA_012026855.1 Geobacter sp. | reverse complement strand
TTGGCTCGGAGATGAGAAAAAGAGACAGACTCTGCAGCCCCCCAACACCCCACTTGAGCCTAAGGCAATACAGGGCAAACCTGCTCCACGGGAATTCGAACCGGCAAAGCCGATAGAGCCGGGGACGCAGGTTATCAAGGAGCCTGAGATCAAGTAGGTATTTACTGTACGAATAAAAAAAGCCCTCCAGCAATGGAGGGCTTTTTTTGTGTTAGGCAGCGATCCGGCGATTAAGCCAGTTCGAGAGAGCTGAAGAAGTAAGGGATTTCGAATGCTGCTGTCTCAGGTGCGTCTGAGCCATGCACAGTATTCTCTTCGATGTTCTTGGCGAACTCTTTGCGAATGGTGCCGGCCTCGGCATTGGCTGGATTTGTTGCGCCCATCAGGGTGCGCCAGTCGGCAATGGCATTCTTCTTCTCAAGGCAGAGAACAACCACAGGGCTGCGTGACATGAAGCTGCAGAGGTCGCCGAAAAACGGGCGCTCCTTGTGGACGTAGTAGAAACCCTCTGCCTGGGCACGGCTGAGCTGCATCTTTTTCATGCCGACAATTTTGAAGCCAGCTGTTTCAATTTTATCGAGTACTTTGCCGATCAGGTTGCGTTCAACCGCATCGGGCTTGATAATAGCAAATGTTCTTTCCTTGGTTTATGTCTCCTCAGATTTGTGTAAAAAAATGGCTCGCAGTCACCCGCGAGCCATTCTACTACGATTCTGCTTGCTTGCTTACTTCTTTGCAGGAGCAGCAGGAGCAGCCGGTGCAGCAGCAGGTGCAGCTGCAGGAGCAGGAGCTTGCTTGGAAGTTGACTGAGCTTGTACTGGAGCAGCCGGAGCAGCAGCAGGTGCAGCTTCTTTAGGAGCTTCTTCTTTTTTCTTGCAGCCAGCAGCGAATGCAAGAGCCATGGTCAGGCAGAGTGCGAGAGAAATCATCTTTTTCATCTGATACGTACCTCTTTCCTTTTGTTATTTACCCGTGTTACACAGGGTTTAATTCGGTCGAAAAAAGATACTATTCCTCTTGTCTAGAAATTGTCAATACTTTTTTTAGATAATTTTATCCGGGGGTTAAATCAACAACTGTTCTGAAAAGCCGGTCCCTTGATTGTGCTGCTGAACGTTACTGCTTGCCAAGCGGCAGAGCAATATATTACATTGCCCATGTTTCACAAACTATTAAAAAGTTGAGTGCAGGGGCTATGTCAACTCCGGTTGTGGCATTGAAAATCGATGTGGATACTTACGCCGGAACCCGCGATGGTGTGCCGCGGCTGCTGGCCATTCTGCAGGATTTCAATATCAAGGCGACCTTCTACTTTTCCATGGGGCCTGACAACTCCGGCAAGGCTATCCGCAGGATTTTTACCCGGAAGGGTTTTCTCCGGAAGATGCTCCGGACCAAGGCCCCGGCCGCCTATGGCATCAAGACCCTCCTTTACGGCACTCTTCTGCCGGCGCCGATGATTGCCGAGTCTTTCCCCGATATCATGCAGAGTGTGGTGCGCCATGGGCATGAGGCCGGTATTCACTGCTGGGACCATGTGAAGTGGCATGACCTTCTCCCATGGTTTCCCAAGCCGGTTACCGCCATGGAGCTTGGCAGGGCAGGGAGCCGCTTTGAAACGGTTTTTGGTTTCAGGGCGCGCTCAACGGCTGCTCCAGGCTGGACAGTTTCCGAAGACTCCCTTGAAGTCCAGGATGCCATGACTCTTGACTACTGCAGCGACAGCAGGGGGAGTCACCCGTTTTATCCGGTGATGAACGGGCGGAGATTCAATACCCTGCAGATTCCCACCACCTGGCCAACCATGGATGAAGTCCTGGGCGAGAACGGCATCACGGTCGATAACGTCAACGATCTCTACCTTTCGCTGCTTAAGCCGGGTCTTAATGTGCATACGATACATGCTGAACTGGAGGGGGGCCTGCTGTCGGCTACCTTTGTTGATCTCCTCAAGCGGCTTGCAGCTGCCGGCGCCAGCTTCGTGACCCTTGCCGAGACAGCGGCCCTGTGCGCTGCAACTGCTCCGGACTCTGCCCTGGAGATGGGTGAGCTGCCAGGTCGTGCCGGCGATGTTGCCATTCAGCGGGTCTGACATGCCGGCCGTTCCCGAAGAAACAGTGCTTTTCTATCGCTGCGCGCGGCGGGATCTTGTCCTGCTGAAGTTTATACTTGAGGCTTACGAGGGGATGTCTACCATGTCAACGGTTGATAAAGTGGCCGGCATTGTCAGAATATCCATCCCGGCCGGTTTTGTGGCCGATGTAGAAGGCCTGCTGAAGGCGCTTGCCGGTGAAATTTCCCTGCAGCAAGCCACCTTTCCTCCGTTGCCGGAAACGGCGCATACCTTGCATTCAGAGCGGTGATCTGATTTTTGGGGGAACGCTTGCCACCGGAAATATCTTCAATGAATCCTGTCGATATCCTTGATTCGCTCCGTGCCTATCCTTTCCTGGCCCATTACAGTCTGGCACTCTATTCACAAAGCGAAGGGGTAATTGCCAGAAACGTTTCTTCAGGGCAGCTCTGTGGCTATTCCGGAGCAACTGCCAGCTGTGGCAAGAGCTGTACTCTCCCCTTGGATGATGCCCTGCGCGAAGCCCTGGCACGGGGCCTGCCGGTCATCAGCCGCTGCCCGTTAGGTCTGCTCGGCTTTGCCATCAGGCTGCCGGAACCGGCAATGTCGCATCGCTGTCTGCTTGCCTGGGGGGTGCGTACAAGCTCCATCAATCTCTTTTATCTGGAAAGCATGAACAGGGCCGCGTCGATCGAGCCGTTTACCATCCTTGACCGGCTGGGTGCTCTGCCTGTTGTTGAGCTGGAGAGTGTCCGTGAAACAGCGGAAAAAGTGCACCGCATTTTACCGTCCCACCTGAGCTCGAACCTGCATAACCACGTCCTGGAAACCACCGTATCCCGCCTGAACTCTGTTGTTGGCATATCTACCCAGCTTGACAGGGGGAAGACCCTTGATGAAGTTTTGTCGCTGTTGAGTGAGTCCTTTGGCGTCCTGTTCAACTGCCAGCAGATTGCGGTGGCCATTTCTGGTAACGAAGGGGACGCTTTTTCCATAAAAGGGACCTGGGGATTGCCGGCTGATCTGGGGGAAACGTCCCGAGTGCTGCTGCACAGGCTGATTGCAGAACATCCCGGTGAGCGTTCCATGCAGCTGATACCCGAGACCGGGGAGATTTTCAAGACTCTTGACGCCAAAAGCGCCACCCTGCTGCCGCTGATGGCCGGCAGTGAGCTTTTAGGCTGTATCCTGCTGCCCGATCTGGAGCTGCAGCCAAGAGATGCCCTGCTGGCGGAAATCCTCACCGGCCGGGCCGCGTCCAGGCTGCTGCAGCTGAAAAACGAGGCGACCCATTATGCCGGCTCGTCACTTCCTGCAAGGCTGCTGGCAATGACCGGTGTCATGCTTGAGGCCGACAGCGCCGAAGATCTCTACCGCAGGATTCTGACCACTGCTGCAGGTTTTCTCGGGGCTTCGTCCGGTTCGTTGATGTTGCTGGATGACACCGGCTATTCCCTGAGGATTGTCTCTTCCCTGGCACTTAATGACCAGCTGTCAAAAAGTCTCAATATAAAGCTTGGCGAAGGGATTGCCGGCCGGGTAGCCGCTTCCGGGACGCCGATTGTGGTCAATGATATTGAAACCGATAGCAGGGTTGCCACAACCAATCGGCCCCGTTACCGGACAAAGTCATTTATCAGTACCCCCTTCAAAAAGGGTGACCGGCTGATCGGCGTACTTAATCTCGCCGACAAGGCGGGCAATGACATCTTTACGGAGAATGACCTGCAGCTGCTCTCCCTGTTGCTCTGCCAGGCCTCGCTGGTTCTGGAAAGGGCCGAGTCAAGGAAAGAGACGGAACTGATGCAGAATCTCTCCGCAGTTGATCCCGGCACAAACCTTTACAATCGCAGTTTCCTCGACAGGCGGGTTGCCGAGGAGGTCAACCGGAGTCAGCGGCAGAATCTGCAGTTTACTACCGTGCTGGTGGAGCTGGACCATTTCAACCTGTACTCGTCGCTGGCCGGCGCCGCCTCGGCCGCCGCAGCGATCAAGAAAACCGTTGCCGCCATCACCCGTTCCGCCAGGCAGATGGATGTCATCTGCAGTTTTGGCGGGGAAACCTTCTGCCTGATTCTGCCAGGGACACCCAAAAAAGAGGCCACCGTCGTGGCGGAGAGAATCAGCAAGGCCTGTGGGCGGATGAAGGTTGCCGGGGCAGATGCTCTCCCCTCGGGCCGCCTTTCTGCCAGTATCGGTCTTGCTACCTACCCGGAGGATGGCGACAGCGAAGCTGCTCTGATGGATGCTGCCAAAAGAGCTCTTTACCGGGCGAAGGCAGATGGCCGGGACTGTATAGTTCTCTATGATGCGGTGGCTGACAGCGCAGTTGACCCGGTGCAGGTTTTGACTGCCTGACCGGCAGAGTCATCAGGTAAAAAATGAGCCCCTGCAGAATAATTGCAGGGGCTCTTTTTATTGATAAATGACTTGCTGGATCAGGCTTTGGCTACTGTCACCGCCACGGTGTTGTCGGCCCCGTTCAGCAGGGAGGCGGCATTGAGCGCTGTGAAGTGGTAGGGGGCAAAGAAAAGACCCGGCTGCAGCTTGGTGGAGATCTTTGCCTTGGCAGAGATGCTGCCGGTTTCACTCTTAACGGTTACGCTTGAACCATCACTGATGCCCATTGCAGAGGCGTCTTCGGCTGAAATTTCCAGGAAACCTTCCGGAGAAACAGTTGTATTGTTTTCGGAGGAGAGGGTGGTTGTGCCGTTATGAAAGAGTATCGGCCCGACAAGCAGGGTTGTCTTGGCTGCCGCTGGAGCTGCTGCGGCTTTGGCAAACCGGGGAGTCGTAGCTGCCGAGCGAGTCCCTGCAGAAGCGTAGAGAGCATTGGCTGCGGCAATGTCCGCCATGACAGCTTCAGCCGAGTAGGCCTTTGTCTCACCTTTAAGGCTATTGATGATGCTGCCGAAAATCTGCAGGTCCTCTTTCGCGTCTCCAAGGGGTGGCACTGCCTGCTGCAGGGTCTGGACCCGGCCATCGGGCGTGGTGAAGGTGCCGCTCTTCTCTGCCGGAGAAACGCCGGGAAGAACAATATGGGCCATCCTGGTCAGCTCTGTGGCAGCCATATCCTGAACGTTCAGCAGGGAGAGTTTTTCGAAAGCCTTTTTGATGCGGCGGTTATCCGGGAAAGAGGCCAGCTGATTTGAGGCAGCTACGTCGAGAGCCTTTATTTCACCGGTTTCAATGGCGCTGATGATGGCAAAGATGTCCTTGCCGTTATCTCCCGGCAGTGCCCCCATTTCGAGCATGCCAAGGGTATTGTTCTTTTCGTCTATGGGGAAGACCCCGCCGGCATCCTTGCCGAGGGCACCCAGCAGGATGGCCAGGTTGGCAACCGCAGCGACTGCATCGGCCGAGGCAGCAGCTTTGATGATATCCGCGCCGAAGATGACTGCCGGGGCTTTGCTCCCTGCCAGCAGGGCCACAGCTTCATTCAGGGCAGCTTCGGACACTCCGGCAGCAGTTGCCAGCTCGGCAACGGAACTTGCAGAAAGTGCCGCTGCCAGTTCCGGCGCATCATAACCTTTTGCCAGCAGGAGCTTGGCAAGGGCATTGACCAGCGCAACCTCTCCGCCCGGTTTGTACTGCAGGTGGGTATTGGCGAATTTCTTCAGTTTTACCGAACGCATGTTGGCCAGGACCAGTTTTGCATCGTTCCTGGTGGCGGCCTTGATGACATGGTATTCGATGCCTGATGATTCGGCGTTCAGATCGGCACCGATTACAAGGATGGCGTCGGCTGTGTCGATTCTGTCAATGGTGGCGCTGGCGCCATCAATGCCGAGCTGTTTCTTGAGAATGTCGAGCGCCGGAGCAAAGCCGAAACGGGCCTCTGAGTCCATATTGGGCGAGCCGATAACCTCTTTCACAAGCTTGGCAAAGAGGAAGTTCTCTTCGTTTGTCAGGCGCGGCGAGGCAATGGCAGCAAATGACTGTGCAGCAACCAGTTTGAGACGGTCTGCCACGGTAGCCAGAGCTTCATCCCAGGTTACCTGCTTGCCGTCAACCTGCGGTGCTGTCAGGCGGTCCGGAGAGTTGAAGGCCGCGTAGCCGAAACGGCCGCTGATGCAGAGATTCCCCTCGTTGAAGGTACTGTCATCACTGGTGACACGCTCGACCCTGCCGTCTTTGGAGTGATACTCAATCTGGCAGCCGGTGCTGCAGAAAGAGCAGACGCTTTTGGTTACGTCGAATGTCCAGGGGCGACCCTTGAACTTGAACGGCTTGCTGATCAGGGTGCCGGTCGGACAGACAGCGATGCAGTTGCCGCAGAATTCGCAGTTGAGCGGCTTGCCGTCAACCGTGTCGATAATGGTGTTATCCCCTCTGTTAACCACTTCAATGGCGTCGCAACCGACAATTTCATGGTCTACCTTGACGCATTTTTCACAGAGGATGCAGCGGTTCGGGTCGGATTCCAGCAGTTTCCAGTCGTAGCGGATCGGCTGGCGCTCAAGCACTGCCGAGTAGCTCTGCTTGGCCACTTCAAGCCCGTAGCAGTTGTCCTGCAGGTCGCACTCACCGCCGGCGTCACAGACCGGGCAGTCCAGCGGGTGGTTGCCCAGCATCAGCTCCATGATCTTCTTGCGGGCTATGGTGAGTTTTTCCGATTGGGTGGTAACGACGATCCCCTCTTTGACCGGTGTGTTGCAGGCGGTCATGTTGCGGTCAACCCCCTCGACCTCCACCGCACAGATCCGGCAGGCGCCGGTTGGGGAGACCTTCTGCAACCAGCAGAGGGTCGGGATTTTGATGCCCAGTTCAGCAGCTGCAGCCAGGATGGTTGTCCCCTTTGCCACGCTGATATTTTTACCGTCAATCGTCAAGCTGACCATTTATGTTACTCCTCAAAGCCAGAGCGTATTTAATTTATGAATGCATTTCCCGCTAAACGGCTGCCATTGCCATGCGGTAGCATCTGAGGCAGCGCTCCGCTTCTTTAACAGCTTTTTTATTGGCAAAGCCGAGTTCAACTTCCTGGTAGTTCCCTTTGCAGGCGCGTTCCTTACCGTGGACTTCATCCTGGTGCGGGCGGGTTGCGGAATCGAGCCAGGGAACCTTCTCATTCTTGTCGTAAACCGGCAGATAGGTGAGGATATCCTCCATCAGCTCATCATCGGTGATATAGGCTTTCCCCTCTTCCAGCCAGCGCTGGATGACCCTGGCAGCCCGGTGGGCATTGCCGATACAGGCGACGACGGTGAGCGGGCCGATCTCGGCGTCACCACTGGCAAACACACCATCAAGGTCGGTAATCAGGGTCCGGGCCAGCTCGTTCCCCATGCCGTCCTTGAGCCCCTTGCCGTCAGCCCCTTTAAGAGGCACATACTTGGTGACGACCGTGTTCCATTTGGTGATGTCGATGCCGCAGTCAGCCGGGATAAAGGAGAGATCCGGATCCTGGCCGATGGCCGGGATGACCGTATCGCACTCGATAACGAATTCGCTGCCGGCCATTGGTTCCGGACGGCGACGGCCCGATGCATCCGGCTCGCCAAGGGCCATCCTGACGCATTCTACGCCGGTAATCTGGTTGTTTGCGTCGGCAATAACTTTGGTCGGAAGTACCTGGAATTCAAACTGTACGCCTTCATCATCAGCGCCATCGACCTCCCAGACGTCGGCAGGCATTTCATTGCGGGAACGACGATAAACCAGGCATGACAGCTCGGCGCCTTCACGGAGGGCAACCCGCACACAGTCGATGGCGGTATTACCGCCGCCGACAACGACGACTTTGTTGCCCATGCCGGGCGGCTTACCCATGTAGGCTTCGCGGAGGAAGTCGATGCCCCCTTTGAGGAAACCTTTGTAACCGGCGTCTTCACCTTCAACGCCCATCGGTTTGGAGCGGTGGGCGCCCGGAGCGAGGAGCACGGCATCAAACTTCTCTTTCAGCTGCGCCAGGGTGATGTCCTTGCCGATACGGGTGTCATAGACGATCTCAACACCCATGGAGGCGATGATGTCGATATCCCGCTGCAGGATATGACGCGGCATCCGGTAGGGTGGAATCCCGACAGCGATCATGCCGCCGCCGAACCCTTCCGGAAGGGCTTCGTAGATGGTGCAGGGATAGCCTTCCAGGGCAAGATAGTAGGCTGCTGCCAGTCCTGCCGGTCCGGCGCCGACAATGGCAACGGTTTTGCTCTTGCGCGGCTTGGGCTGCATTGGCGGCAGGGCATTGTGCTGCCATTCATAGTCCGAGGCGGAACGCTTCAGCACCATGATGCTGATCGGTTCATCGACGTTTTTGCGGCGGCAGGCGGTTTCACACGGATGTGGGCAGACACGGCCGCAGACAGAAGGGAGCGGCATGTTTTCGCGGATAATGGCCAGGGACTCGTCGAAACGGTAATCCTTGATGGCTTCAATGTAAGCGGGAATGTCGATGTGGGCCGGACATTTGTCCTGGCATGGTGCAGTGTACTTATGGATGAAACGGTGCTCACCGGTCTGCTGGCTGCTGCCGTTCAGCTTGGCAATGAAGGCGTCGCGATAATACTGGACAGCGTCCATGACCGGAATGGTTGAGGTCTGGCAGAGGGTGCACTTGCAGTTGGCCAGCAATTCCTTCAGGTCGGCAACAGTGTCCAGATCCGACTCTTTGGCCCGCCCCTCAAGGACAGCGGCCAGCAGGTCGGACAGTACCTTGGTCCCCTTTTTGCCGGGGGTGCATTTGCCGCAGCAGTAGAGGGTCTGCACCCGGTGCATATATTCGGCTGCCATTTTGGGGATATCGACCCCACTGTCAAAGACGATGAAGCCGTCCCAACCCATGAAAGCTGCCATGGGGTGCTCCCCGTCATGGGCGACCGGCAGACGGAAAGTCGCCTCTTTAACCTCACCGCCGGAGCGGTTGTCGATAATATTCCTTCCCCAGCTGGAAAAAACCACCTGTGCCACTTAAGCCTCCAGCGCAAAAGTTGCCCTGCAGGGCAGGGTAAAATTGCATAACTATTTGCTATTATTGAATAAATAGACGCCGAACAATTGTATACAGTATGCAGGTTTATCACAGATAACATCGCTAAATCAAGGAAAAATTCTCCCGCAGGGCCAGCCGGATTGCCTTCATCCGGCACCTCTGCTATATAGTTTATTCATAAAAATATTTTTGTCCGGAGAAGAGTCTGATGGAGAAATTCAAGGCAGCTTTTTCATCTCTGCTGGTAACCAATATGGGGTTGGCGCGAGGGGAGCGGGTCGTGGTGTTCAGCGATCAGATCCGCCCGGATGAGACAGTTTCACAGGATGACAGCGCCAGGAGACGGGCATTGCATGCGTCTGCCAGAGGTCTGGCAGATTATGCCGCTGAAAACTTCGGCAATGCCTCGTTCGTTGACTTTCCTGCCACAGCTGCCTCGGGAGTAGAACCGCCGGAATCTCTCTGGAGGACCGTCTTTGGCGATCAAATAGTCGCCAGCCTCGCAGCAGGTGGTGTTCTGGGGAGGATTCTCGAGAAAAAAGCCGCTGACAGCGATCTTGAAACTGCTAAAGGGATAGTTGCGGCCCACGCCGGTGAAGTCGCCAGGGTGGTCATTGCC
>VEOV01000027.1 GCA_012026855.1 Geobacter sp. | reverse complement strand
GTGCGACGATGGCGTGGGCAATCTCCTCTTCTTCCAACAGCACAATTTCATCGACCAGATCACGCACTATGGGAAAGGTTTTGGCGCCGACCCTTTTGACGGCAATGCCGTCGGCCAGGCTGACGGTGAGAGGGGTCTCCACAATCTTCCCTTTGGCGATGGCGTTGTGCATCGATGGTGCTGCTTTGGCCTCCACGCCGATGATTCTCACATGGGGGTGGGTCTCCTTGATGGCAGCCGCCACACCGGCGATCAGCCCGCCGCCGCCGATGGGCACCAGGATGTTGGCCAGATCGGGCATCTGCTCAAGGATCTCCAGGCCGATGGTCCCCTGGCCGGCCATAACCAGATAATCATCAAAGGGGTGCACAAAGAGCGCACCGCTCTCTCTGCCGGCTTCTACCGCCGCCGCATAGGCCTCGTCAAAGTTTTTTCCGGAAAGCACAACTTCGGCGCCATAGTCGCGGGTGGCAAATACCTTCTGTGGCGGAGTGCTCTCCGGCATGTAGACCGTGGCCTTGACCCCCAGCAGGTCGGCAGAGAATGCCACTCCCTGGGCATGATTTCCGGCCGAGGCAGTGATGACGCCGTTCTTGAAGGAGTCCTTCGGCAGGGATGTCAGGAAGTTCATGGCGCCGCGAATCTTGAAGGCGCCGGTACGCTGCAGGTTTTCGCATTTGAACCAGAGGGGGATGCCAAGCCGCTCACTGAAGTGGTGGGAGTAAATCAGTTCAGTCTGCCTGATCCGTTTTTTAAGACGGTAGGCTGCTTCGTGGATCAGTGCGTAATCGAGGTGAGTCATATCTCAGGATTGCCGGAGCTGCCCTGACAGGCAGCTCCGGCAGGGGGGCTAGAAGCTCAGGCCGAGTTTGAGGGAATAGATCGGGCGGGCGGCGTACTCCACCTCACCGGTAATGCCGACCAGCGGCAGCGGGGAGACTTTCAGACCGGCAAAGCCGCGTGGCTGCCACATGCTCTCTTTTTTCAGGGCTACCGCGTTGCCGTCATACTTGCCGTCAATCCAGACCATACCGGCACCGGCATAGGGGGTGAGGAAGAGGAAGCCTTTGCTGATGGAGGCATCAAAGCCGACGGTCTGCAGGGAGAGGTCACTTATGCCGGTCAGCTTCGTATAGCTGCCGCGAATGCCCACAGCAGGGGGCGCCATGGTACCGTCCAGAATTGCCTTGCTCACTTCAAAGCCGTAAACCTTGATGTCCGTACTGGGGACATAGGTGTACATGGCGCCGACATCGATGCTGAAGGGGAGCCCTTTGCGCGCCCTGATGGAAGGGTATGCTGCATAGCTCGGGGCATTTGGGGCAGCCTTTTTCCAGAAATCGCTATTGTTGTCCAGGCTGATGGCCGACACCTGGGCAGCTACATCGAAGCCGGTGATGCCCAGCGGTTCGGCAGGCGCCAGGTTCCGGTAGGCGATGGCCGAGCCCAGCTCTTTGGTCAGATCCTTGAATTCGCCCTGGGCATATGTGCCGGGAATTGTAATGTCCCAGGCAAATGCGTTGGCTGCGGTCATGGCAAGCAGGGCAGTCAATAATAACAAGCTCTTTTTCATAATGGTTTCCTCCTGAAAATTTTTAAAAATTTTGCCGGAGTTTAGCAGAGGCGGAGGGCGCGGTCAACAGCGCTTTTGCTCTGCATGGCCTACCGATCCAGCATCTCCCGCACCTTGCGCAGCAGTTCCATTGGTTGATAGGGCTTCATGATCAGTTCCATGTCAGCCTCTGCCACGCCGCGGTTATTGATGAAGGCAGCAGTATAGCCGCTGGAGAAAAGAATCCTGGCATCGGGCTGCTCCTGCCTGATCTTTTGGGCAGCGGCAAAACCGCTCTGTTTCGGCATGATCATGTCCATCAGGATCATGTCTATCTTTTCCCGGAGGGCCATGAATTTATTGACAGCTTCCACACCGTTCTCCACGGGAATAACTTCGTAGCCAAACGCAGTCAGGACAGTTGCCGCCAGGGCCCGTACATCCGGGTCATCCTCTGCGACGAGGATTGTTTCGTTTCCCCCCCTGGGCATAGCCGTTTCAACAGGTTCCGCAGCCTGGAGCGAATCGCGGCTG
Source organism: Geobacter sp. (assembly GCA_012026855.1). Lineage (GTDB taxonomy): Bacteria > Desulfobacterota > Desulfuromonadia > Geobacterales > DSM-12255 > VEOV01. The sequence goes on along the minus strand of VEOV01000027.1, from coordinate 4,463 downwards.
GCAAGCGGGAGGTAAATCCGGAATACGGTCCCCTTGTCCGGTTCGCTGTAGAGATTGATAAAGCCATTATGCTGTTTGATGATCCCATAAACTATGGCCATGCCGAGGCCAGTGCCTTTACCGATCTCCTTGGTAGTGAAGAACGGTTCGAAGATTTTTTTCCGGATCTCTTCACTCATGCCGAAGCCCGTGTCTGAAACCGTAATGACGGCATATTGGCCTGAATGATCATAACCGTGAGCTTGGGCGAACCAGGCGTCGATCTCCTGAACCCCGGTCTCGATGGTCAGCGTGCCGCCATTGGGCATGGCGTCACGGGCATTGGTGGCCAGATTGACCAGAACCTGCTCGATCTGGCCAGTGTCAACGCTCACCAGCAGTTCAAATTCCCTCTGGATCGTCTTCAGCTGAATATCTTCACCGATGATTCGCGTCAGGAAGTGCTGGAACTGTTGCACAATGTCGTTGAGATTGACGGTTTTCGGGGTCAGCACCTGTTTGCGGCTGAAAGTCAGCAGACCTCTGGTCATTTGTGATGCTTTCTCGGCGGCGGCGATATTATGATCGATTTTTTCCCCTTGCTGTTGCTCCAGGTTCGTCCCCATCTTCAAGATGCCGGCGTACCCCATGATAACCGAGAGTATGTTGTTGAAATCGTGGGCCACTCCGCTTGCAAGCTGGCCGAGCGCTTCCATCTTTTGCGACTGGTTCAGCTGCAGTTGCAGCTTTTCCCGTTCCTCTTCAGCCTGCTTCCGTTTGGTAATGTCGTTAAAGATCACCAGCAGCCGGTCGGCAACCAGAGCACCGTTGATTTCCATGATGTGAACGGCGCCGTCCTTGGCGGTTACCTGGTACGGTGATGCAATGGCCGGCAGAATCGGCCCCCCCTGACGTACTGCTTTTTCCACCGCGGGCAGCCATGCCGCGGAAACTTCGGCGCGATAGGCCGGATCGGGATAGGCGAGCTGCCACCACCTGTCAATGTTTGGCATGTCCTGCAGCGTGTATCCCAGGGTTTCGACAAACCGGCTGTTGACCAGTTCGATTTCGCCGGAGTAGTTGCTGATGGCAATCGGCATCGGACATTCCATGATGAACTGGCGAAACTGCTGCTCTCTGACCCCCATCTCCTGGTTCATAATCTCCAGCTCAGCCATTTTCTTTTCCAGTTTGCGGAACAGCACCTCGCTGTACTCCTTGAGATGTCCGGAATTTTCCGGTTCTCCGCTGGTTGTCTTTGGCTCCGCCGTTGATTCCGATAACACCTGGCGAATAATCTGCATCAGTGCTTCAGGCTCCTGGGGCTTGATGACAAAGCGGTCCGCCCCCAGCCCCACAGCCAGATCTTCATCCTTTCTGTCGACAAACGTTGCGGTGTAAAAAATGAACGGAATGTTTCTGCGCCGCTCGCTGGCCCGCCATTCCTGGCAGAGTTTATAGCCATCCATTACCGGCATCAGGATGTCGCTGATGATCAGCACAGGTGGGCTCTGCAGCGCCTTTTCAAGTGCGTCGGCACCGGTAACGGCAGAAGTAACCGCAAAGCCATTGCCCTGCAGGAGAACTTCAAGAAAATAGCGGTTTTCAATATTATCATCGACAATCAATACCTGCTTCATGGCACTGTTCTCCTTCCCGAACTGCATCAGGGAGACGACGTTAAATCAGTTGCTGCCAGGCAGCGTGAGGATAATCTCACCTGCCAACACCTGTCGCCGGCAGGGTAAAGCGGAAACTGCTTCCCATGCCGGGTCTGCTCTCGACCATGATACGTCCGCCAAGCATCTCCACCAGTTTCCAGCAGATGGACAGGCCGAGGCCGCTCCCCTCGAATTTGCGATTCAGGCCGGTGTCAATCTGGCGGAACGGCTTGAATATGGTCGTCAAATCCTCCTGCTTGATGCCGATGCCGGTATCGCTGACGCAGATGTTGATCTCCTCTCCGTCTCGACGGCATGATATGCGGACTGTTCCCTTTTCGGTGAACTTGACGGCATTGCTCAGCAGGTTGAGAAGGATCTGTTCCACCCTGCGGCCGTCGCTTACCATGGGGCCGACATTGTCGTCAATCTCCTCCACAAGCTCCAGCCCCTTCTTCTCCGACAGGGGGCGGATCGACAGGGCAACCTTGCGGATCGAGTTTCTGATATCGAACTGTTCACAGACCACGGTAAGCTGGCCTGATTCGATCTTGGAGATGTCGAGCACGTCACTGATCAAGGCAAGCAGGTGATTGGCGCTGTTGCGCACCATGCCGAGCTGTTTGGCCTGCTCTTCGTTGACCGGCCCTACCAGGCCCTGCTGGAGGATGCCGGTGAAGCCGATGATGGAGTTGAGCGGCGTGCGCAGCTCGTGGGACATGGTGGCAAGAAACGCCGATTTCAGCTGGTCAGCCGTCTCGGCCCGGTCCCTTGCATTGGCCAGCTCGGCAGTCCGTTCGAGGACAACTGCCTCCAGCCCTGCCTGGTGCTCCCGCAATTCTGTTTCAGCCTGCCGCCGTTCCGTGGTCAGAACCGAAACCAGCAGCGTAGTAACCGATGTTACTGCGAGGAACGACTGGAGAAAGAGGAGCGCCTTGTTAAGGTTGTCACCCGCAAAGGGCCCATGTCCGGCAACGGTCCAAGCCAGGAAGGAGACCATGACAACCAGCACGGCAACAACGGTCTCGAACAGGCTGAAGCGGAATGCTGTCCAGAGAAGAAGCGGGATGATCAGGTACTCCAGCGGGAGATTCTTGCCGAATACAACTGCTTCCAGAGACATCGTCAGGGTCAGGAGGATGAGTGCTTCGCCGATTTTCCAGCCACTCCAGCCGGTAAGGCTGCGCTTGTTCCAGGTCAGCAGAAGCGGCGCAAAAATGATCGCCCCAACGGCATCTCCCAGCCACCAGGTTAGCCACATGCCACCGAACCGCGACCAGTCGCTGCTGTGCAGGCAGAAGCCGGTAGAGCCGATGGTTGCCCCTGTCATGCTGCTTGCCAGCGCGCCGAACAGGACAAAACTGACGGCGTCAGGAGTACGGTCAAGCGGGGGACGGCCCTCCACGGCACGGGTGATCAGGGCGGCGCCGATCAGCGCTTCCAGGGTATTGCCGGCGGCAGTGCCCAGTGACAGGAAAACGGCAGCTGTCCAGGAAAAGCTCCCCAGCAGCATGGTCAGGTTGGCAAGAAAAGCCCCCAGAAAGATGCCCGGCCAGACCCGCTGCCCGTACGTTAGGCAGACGGCAAGGGCAATGCCGGCAGCAGGCCAGACCGGGGTGGCGTTGGTCTGGGCAAAGGCCAGCAGCAGGCCCAGTTTGGCAGATAAAAAGTAGACAACAGTTGTGATAAGCACCGTTTTAACCATCTGCCATCAGTTCCTCACGGAGTAGTGGGCTGCTTTTCAGGGCTTCACTAGATGCTGCTCAACCTGCTGTAGAAAATTATCCGGATTGATCGGCTTTTCGATATAGCCGTTGCACCCGGCCGCCAGCGCTTTTTCACGATCGCCAGCCATTGCATAGGAAGTAACGGCTACAATGGGAATGGCGGCCAGGTCGGCATTTTCTCGAAGCGCCTGGGCTACAGCATAGCCATCCATTGACGGCAGCTGGATATCCAGCAGGATCAGATCTGGCCTGATAGTAGCCGCTGCAGCGATACCTTCCCGGCCGTCTCGCGCCTCGTGCACATCGTAACCATGCTTTTCCAGCATGAATCGCACCAGATAAAGGTTCTGCTCGTTGTCTTCGATATAAAGAATCCTCTGTGCCATCTGACTAGCTCCTTTCTGCGGGCAGGGTAAAACTGAAACAACTTCCTCTTCCCGGACTGCTGCTGGTTGCTATGCTCCCCCCCATCAGTTCCACCAGCCGTTTACAGATGGAGAGCCCCAGGCCTGTCCCTTCAAACTTGCGGCTAAGGCCGGTATCGATCTGGTGAAACGGCTTGAAAAGCTGCTCAAGGCCATCCTCGCTGATGCCGATGCCGGTATCACTCACCGTAATCCGGTAGACCGATGCTTCGCGGCGGCAGACTACCGAGACCGACCCCTGGTCGGTGAACTTGATGGCATTGCTGAGCAGGTTGAGTAGCACCTGCTCCGCCCGGCGTGGATCGCTGCTGATCATTTCCACGTCGGGCGCAATGTTCAGGGTTAGCTCAAGTCCCTTTTTTTCGGCCAGAGGACGCACTGACTGCACAACCTTGGATACCGATTCTGCCAGGCTGAACGGTTCAGTGGCCACTGTCAGCTGCCCGGCTTCGATCTTGGAGATATCCAGGATATCGCTGATCAGGGACAGCAGGTGATTGGCGCTGTCCCGCACCATGCTGAGCTGTTTGGTCTGTTCGGCGTTGACCGGCCCCCCAAGCCCCTGCCGCAGGATACCGGTAAAGCCGATGATGGAGGTGAGCGGGGTGCGCAGCTCATGGGACATGGTGGCGAGAAAGGCCGATTTCAGACGGTCCGCCTGCTCTGCCCGG
>VEOV01000138.1 GCA_012026855.1 Geobacter sp. | reverse complement strand
TTGCAGAGGGCAGGCCTGCATTTGCAAGTCCGATGCCGAGGGCAACCCTTGGCGTAGGGTCAAGATGACGCTGCACCCCCCAACCCTCCTTGATGCCACTCCGCAGCAGTTCCAGCCCGAGCGACGCATCGCCGACAGTACCGCTGACACAGATGATATCTCCGGCAACAGCGCCACTGCGACTGACAATTTTGTCACTATGCTGCTCGCCGAAGAGCGTAACCGTGATAAAAAGCCCACCCTTTGAGGAAGAGGTATCACCACCGATGAGGGTGACGCCAAAAGACTCGGCCTGCTGCAGGAAACCGGACATGAATGCGTCGAGGAATTCGACCGGCAGATCTTTCGGAATGGCAAGGGCAAGGAGCGCAAATCTGGGCGTCCCCCCCATGGCAGCAATGTCGGAAAGATTTACTGACAGAGATTTCCTGCCGAGGGAAAACGGGTCGCTCCAGGCAAGGTCAAAGTGCACCCCCTCGGCGAGGAGATCGGAAGTAGCCAGCAGCACCTTGCCTGCCGACACCCTGAAGGCAGCGGCATCATCCCCTATCCCCAGTAAAAGGGCAGGATCGCTGCCGCATTGCGCCGCGAGCCTGTCTATGAAACCGAACTCCCCAAGGGAGGAGAGTTTCAAGCTGTAACCCCTTTACGGTTTGTCACCAGGACCTTTGCTGTGGCACTCCGTTTCTTGGTTGCCGGGGGCACGGGGGACTCCGGCTGTGAAAAACTGAAATTTTCCAAAGCCAGCTTAAGCACCTCCTCAACCTCTTTCACCATGACGATATCGATCTTTTTCAGGATCGTTTTCGGGATATCGGCCAGATCCTTTTCGTTCTGTGCAGGAATGACAACCCGCTTGATCCCCCCCCTGATGGCAGCAAGATTCTTCTCCTTGAGTCCGCCGATGGGGAGCACCTTCCCCCGCAGGGTTATTTCGCCGGTCATGGCGATATCCTTGCGCACCGGGGTCTTGGTCAGTGCCGACACAAGGGCCGTGGCCATGGTAATGCCGGCGGAGGGGCCGTCTTTCGGAATAGCTCCGGCCGGAACATGGACATGAATCTCTATGTTCTGGAACAGATCGTCACTGAGGTTAAGCTCCTTCCCTTTGGAGCGTATCCAGGAGAGTGCCGCCTGCACAGACTCCTTCATGACATCCCCAAGATGCCCGGTCAGGGTCAATCCCCCCTTGCCGTTCATGACAGTAGCTTCGACATGCAGGGTCTCTCCCCCCACAGGGGTCCAGGCAAGACCGGTAACAAGACCTATTTCATTCTTTTCCATCTCCAGTTCACGGAGAATTTTCGGCGGACCGAGGAATTTGCTCACATTGGCCGCATTAATCATGAAGCGCCGCTTTTCACCTTCGGCGATCTTTCTGGCAACCTTGCGGCAGACGCTGCCTATTTCCCGTTCCAGATTACGCAGCCCGGCCTCTCTGGTATAACCGGCAATCAACGCCTTGATCGCCTCATCGGTAAAGGAGATATCTTTGGCCGAAATACCATTCTCCTTAGTCTGGCGAAGGACAAGATATCTTTTGGCAATTTCCAGCTTCTCTTCTTCGGTGTAGCCGGAGAGGTGGATGACCTCCATCCTGTCAAGCAGCGGGCCGGGGATGGTATCGACCTGGTTGGCCGTGGCAATGAACATTACATTGGACAGGTTGAACGGCAGGTTGATGTAGTGGTCGGAAAACATGAAATTCTGTTCCGGATCAAGTACCTCCAGCAGGGCTGACGACGGGTCGCCGCGGAAATCCGAACCGAGCTTGTCCAGCTCATCCAGCATGAATACCGGATTGTTGGTGGCTGCCTGCTTCAACCCCTGGATGATCCTGCCGGGCAGCGCCCCCACATAGGTACGCCTGTGGCCGCGGATTTCCGCCTCGTCCCGCATGCCGCCAAGTGACATCCTGACAAATTTCCGGCCCATGGACCGGGCGATGGATTTGCCCAGGGAGGTCTTGCCTACCCCCGGCGGACCGACAAAGCAGAGTATCGGCCCTTTCATCTTCTTGCGCAATTTGCGTACGGCGAGAAATTCGAGAATCCGCTCCTTGATCTTCTCCAGACCAAAGTGATCCTCGTTGAGAATGACCTGGGCCCGCTTGATATCGAGGGAATCACGGGTCGACTTGCTCCACGGGATTTCCACCATCCAGTCCAGGAAGGTGCGCAACATGCCGGACTCGGCTGAATCCGGGTGCATCTGCTCCAGTCGACCCAGCTGTTTCAGCGCCTCCTTCTCGATATTTTTCGGCATGTTGGCCGCTTCGATCGCCTTGCGAATCTCGGCCATCTCCTCGGAGCGGGAGTCGGTTTCACCCAGCTCATTCTGTATGGCGCGCAGCTGCTCGCGGAGATAGTACTCCTTCTGGCTCTTGCCCATCTCCTCCTTGGCGGCAGTCTGAATCTTGGCCTGCATGCTGAGCAGTTCATGCTCCTTGGCCAGCAGTTCATTGACCTTGGTCAAACGTTCCACAGGGTCGGTAATCTCCAGCAGCGCCTGCGCCTCCTCAACCCTGAGGCCGATATTGCTGGAAACAAGATCGGCAAGACTGCCAATATCCTGCATATTCTCGACAATAACGATTACCTCCGGGGAGATCTGCTTCCCCAGGGCGATAATCTTGCCCAACTGGTCTTTCACAGCACGCACCAGGGCCTCAAGTTCCAGACTCTCGTCGGGCGCCGGCGGCTCAATGATTCTTTCAATACTGACCTGATAGCATGAATCCACGGTCTCAAAGGAAACTATCCTGGCTTTGGCAAGACCCTGAACGAGGATTTTCACCCGTCCGTCCGGTAGCTTCAGCATCCTCATGATCATGGCCACAGTGCCAACCTGATAAATCGCCTCAGGGGTCGGATCCTCGTCACCCACATCCTTCTGGGTCGCCAGAAAAATCAGCCGCTCGCCGGCCAGGGCCTTGTCAACGGCATTGATCGACATCTCGCGCCCTACAAAAAGCGGCAGTATCATATAGGGGTAGACAACTACATCCCTGACAGGGAGAAGAGGCAGCTTATCCGGTATCTTCAGCTCTTCAGATTCCTGTAATCCTTCCATTGCTATTTCCATGTGTTTTCCTGTTCCTTTGCAAGCTGCTCAGTGCCTCGGCAGATGTAGCGAGAGCACTCCGCGGGAATATGTTTTCTGCATCGCCGCCGGATCAAATTCCGGCGGTACTTCGATAGTCCTGGTGAACCGCCCGAAATGCCTCTCCAGGCAGATGTAGCTCATTACCGAGTCCTTTTTCCTGTGACGCTTGCACCCATTGATTCTGATGGACTGGTCCTGCGCCACAACGGAAAAATCTGTCTCTGCAAAACCGGGGAGATCCACTTCAATGATAAAATGCCCTGCTGTCTCATAAATATCCATCAGCGGAGAAAATTCGTGCAGATTACCCCCCTGTGCCTTCATGTGACAGACGATACTCATCATCTCATCCATCTGACGGCTGAATACAGAAACCCATTCTGAACTGTCGGACTGCCGTGAAGACATCTCCTCCTCCGGAGATTTTGCCATTTTTTCGAGGGTCAGGCTTCTGAAGATTTAATCATCTTTGCCCTGAAAGTCAAGGTATACCCCTCTTTTAACCGCTCTGATCAAGGGCGTTGAGCGTAAACAATTGAAATTTACCCGCCATAAGTGTATGATCCCCAGCTTCTGGGCGGCATTTTCGGCCCAAGACCCGGCTACTATCCGCTGATACAGTCATTTGAGGCATAAATATATGAAAAAAATCGTCCCTTATCTCATCATTGCCACACTTGCCTCCGGATTCTCCTGGGGCAACAGCAGTTCGGAAAAGTGCGATACCGCCAAGCAGCAGGCGTTGGGTCTGTTCGCAGCGACTGACAAGGGGGTGAGACTCGAAGCGGAGGCAGCAATCCGTTCGCTCTGCCCCGAAGGGGCTGCCGGCCAGTTTCTCAACGGCTATGCCCTGGAAACTGCCGGAAATTCTGAGCGGGCGTTGCTTATCTACCGTGATGTTCTCCGGATGGATCCTGAATTCGCCCCGGCCAGCGGCCGCACCGGCCTGATCTACCTGGAGCGCAAACGGGATGATGAAGCAGCCATTGAGTTGACCAAAGCGCTCAAAGGGCATGCCGACCCGGTGTATCACAAGGGGCTGGCAAAGATATTTACCGGCAAAAAGCTTTACTCTCTGGCGCTTTACCACTATCAGGAAGCACTCAAGGGCTTCCCGGCAGATGCGGACCTTTTTGCCGATGTGGCCCGGCTCTATCTTGATGCCGGTGACACCGCCAGGGCACAGGCCGCCTACCAGCGCTCCCTTGCCCTCAGTCCGGGCAAGAAAGATCCGCTGGTCGGCCTTGCCGCCATCTATTCGACTGCAGGTGAACTTGACAAGGCGCTGGACTCCTTGAAAAAAGCAGAGGCAGCAGCTCCGCTCGACAAGGAAATCCATCGGCTCAAGGCTGAGATCTACCGGAAGAAAGGGGACAGCGCCAACGCCGATGCCGAGTTTCTGCTGGCCGGAATCCAGCCGGTAAAGAGTGTGCCAAAGACCGGTGAAGGGGATCGTCTCTTTGCCGCCAAGGATTATGACAAGGCGGTGGAAGCCTACAAAACCGAAATAACCATAACCCCTGACAACGGTGAGCTGCGCCAGAAGCTGGGTACGGCACTCATGCTGCTGGGCAGGGACGATGAAGCCATGGCGAGCTACCGTGAGGCCATCCGATACAAGTGGGACAGCCAGGAGCTGCACTACAACCTCGGCACTATTTACGAGAAGAAGGGGATGCATGACGAGGCTGTGGTCGAGTACAAGCAGGCCCTTGCCGCCGCAGAAAGCGTCGACGTTCGCTACCGACTGGCAGACATTTACACCCAGCGGGGCAGCCTGCAGCAGGCTGTGGAGCAGTACAAGATCCTGCTCAAGAACAATCCTGCCGACCAGCTGCTGCAGATGAAATTGGGGCGGATTTACACTGCCGGCGGCAATGCCAAGGAAGCGGTCGCTTCATACCGGGAAGTTATCCGGCTTAACCCGGACAACATTGAAGCACACCGTGAGCTGGCCACCCTTTACAAGAAGTCCAGCCAGCAGGAGGACCTGGAAAAGGAGTATCGCGAGATCATCCGGTTGAAAAAGGATGACATGGATACCAGAAACGCCCTCACCTCCATTTACGTCAAAAAGAAGAGCTATGACGAGCTGGTGACACTGCTGAAGGAAAATGTTGCCATGACCCCCGGCGATACCAACCAGCATTACAAGCTGGGGCTGGTCTACGAATTCCAGAAGGACTACAAGAACGCTGCCACCAGCTACGAAGAGGCGATCAAGCTGAAGGAAGACAATGCCAAGGCGCTCAACGCCCTCGGCCGGATCAACATGAAAACCGGCCACATCAGGGAGGCGAAAGAGTATCTTGAGAAGGCCAAGGCTGCCGATCCCAACATGGAGGAGGCTACGCTCCTCCTGAACAACATCAGGGATGAACTTGCCCCGGATCCATCGAAGTACAAGAAGGGCAAAAAAAGCAAGAAAGGGAAGAAAAGCAAGAAGGGCAAAACAGCCAAGAAGAGCAGCAAGAGCACCAAGAAAACGTCTGCCAAAAGCTCAGCCGGGCAGTAGCCCGGCAGCCTCGCCCCGCTCCATAAGCACTGCCACAGCCCGCCGCCCCTCCTCACCCAGGTCAAGGGAGAACTGGTTGACATAGAGCTTGATGTGGGCCTCGCAAACCGTTGCACTCATTTCCTGGGAATGCTCGCGAATATATGCCAGCGAATCCGCCGGACAGGCAAAAGCATGTTCAATGCTCTGCCTTAAGGCGGTTTCTATTTTCTGAATAACATCGCCACCCAGAGATTTTCTGGCAACAATCCCTCCAAGAGGTATGGGGCAGCCGGTCTCCTGCTCCCACCATTCGCCAAGATCAGCCAGTTTCACCAGGCCATACTCCGTAAAAGTAAATCTCGATTCGTGGATGATGACCCCGGCATCGACTTCACCGCTGGCAACCGCCGGCATGATCCTGTCAAAGGGGAGGTAAACGATGCTGGTCACTTCCGGAGCATAAAGCCTCAGCAGCAGGGCGGCAGTAGTATACCTGCCCGGCAGCGCCACCACCGACTCTGCCAGGGATTTGCCGCCGGTTCCCCCGCGGCTTACCAGCAGCGGCCCGCAGCCACGGCCGAGAGCGGCCCCAGCTGACAGCAGATGGTAATCCTTGCGGATATGTCCGTAAAGATGGAATGAGACCTTGGTAACGTCGAGGGCTGCCGCCAGTGCCAGCTGGTTGAGCTGTTCAACGTCCAGCAGCCGCTCGCGGAAGGAAAGCCCCTCTGCGGCAACAATCCCGTGGATCAGGGCATGGAAGATGAAGGTATCATTGGGACAGGGTGAGAAGCCCAGTTCCAGGGGAGGCAGGTTGGTGGTCAAAACAGGCTCCTTTCGAGACACCTGGCCAGAAAGCGCTGGGCCATCTCCACGGCCCGGGGGATGTCCCACCGGGAGATATCCCGGTCTTCGACCATATTGCTGATGCCGCGCAGTTCCAGGAAAGGGGTGTCAAACAGGATGGCAGCATGGGCTGAAGCCGCCCCCTCCATATTTTCGCAAATGCCGCCGAAACGTTTTTCAAGCTCTTCCCCCCTATGCAGGGTGCCGCTGCAGGTGGAGACCGTAATAAACTTCCCCCTTCTTATCGGCAAGCCGAGAGATGCTGCCAGATGGAAAACCTTTTCTGCCGCCTGCATGGAGAGGGGAAATTCATTGCTGTAACGATTCCCCTTTCGCTCCACCGACGGAATGCCGATTATCTCCAGGGTATGCCAGCCGTCAACGGTCAGCACCCCTTCATCACCATAAATCTCAACCGTGGCAATGGCAAGGTCCCCGACATTCAGGCCGCTCCCCCGGTAAGCACCGCCACAGCCGGTGTTGATCAGGAAACCGGGCTTGAGCTTGTCCAGCAACAGGGCGGTAACAATGGCAGCATTGACCTTGCCGATGCCGGTTGTCGCCAGAAAAACCTCCCGGGAATGGGCCTCACCGCGCCAGAGACAATGGCCGCAAACATCATCCAGCCGGACAGCATTAAGCTCGCGCACCAGCAGAGACAGTTCCAGCTCCATGGAAGCGGTAATCAGTATCGGCTTGTTGCCTGTAACGGATATGGCCTGCATTGTCACCCCTTGTGCTGCAGTGATGGATGGAAAATAATAACCTGATTGACTGCCGACTACAAGCATCCGTTGGGACTTATGTAAAGAGCCGTTTGTCCTTGCATGAGAAGGGTTTTTCAAATATATTCACATGCTAGTCAACTCCTTGCAAAGCTTAGCTAAAAGGGTCAATGTGAACAGGTGGCTGCTCCCGATAAATTCTGCTCTAATAATTCTGATCATTGCTGCTCTTGCCCTGATTACTGCTGACTTTGCCTCTTTCCGCATTGCCAGGCTCTTCCCCCGTAAAATCGCCCAAAACACCCAACCGCAGGCACCGGCCCAGTTGTCGGACGATCTCATGGCAGCCGCGCCGATTCTCTCCAAGGGGCTCTTCGGCAAGGCGACCCAGGGGACGTTGACACCGGTAGTCGCCAAGCAGGCGGAAAAGGCCCAGGCGCCTGCCCTGAACATCACTGACCTGATCCTGCTCGGGACGGTACAG